>NZ_JAGGOW010000068.1 GCF_018614135.1 Streptomyces sp. ISL-66 | reverse complement strand
CCCCAGGTGCGGCCGGTGACCTGGTCCGAGCGGACCCCGACCTGGTCGCCGAAGAGAACCTCGGCGTTCTCCGCCTTCGCCTTGGCCCGAATCGCCGGCCAGGTCTCCTCGTGCCAGACACGAACCGCTTCCGCGTCCTGCTCGACCGCCCGTTTGTCCGGACGCTGGAAGGTCAGCCCCCAACGCTTGAGGTACTTGCCCACCCCGGGCTCGGTAAAGCGGATCCGGTACAGCTTGAAGACCAGCTCGCCTATCTGCCCGCGTGTCTCTGCCCGCGTGTCCACAACTGACCCGAAAGTCCCAGGTCGGAGGGGATGTGATCGAGGACGGCCTGCCGGACCGCGGCCTGTTCGGCCTCCGACAGGACCTGATGCTCACCCACGCGGCGGCCTCGCGGGCGGGACAGCAGTGCGTCCCGCCCGCCGGCCTGCCACTTCGCCCACCAGTTATCCACGGCCTTGACCGACACCTTGAACAGGGCGGCAACCTCAATCCGGTCCCGACCCTCCACCAGCGCCGACACCGCCAGCAACCGCACAGCCTCCTGCGCGTCCGGCGACCAGGCCCGCGCATCCCCCACCAGATCACTCACACATCATCAACGAGCCTGAACTCAAAGCGTTTCGGATCAATATGTCGTGAGGCGTCGTTGACCTCTGTATGGGGCGGGGTAGGTGGAGTTGGATTGTTCCGGACGGGTTGTGGGAGATCGCGGAGCCGTTGATCCCGCCGTCGAGGGTGCGGCCGCAGGGCGGGGGGACGCAGGACACGCCTGATGAGACGCTGTTCGCGGCGATCATCTACGTGCTGGTCAGCGGTTGCGCCTGGCGGGCTCCAACGGCCGAGGGCGAGCTCTCCATAGTAATTCGGGTGCATCGACTCCTGGACGGTGCCCTGGGAGCTGCGCAGGCCGGTGTCGGCGAAGCGCACCCATTCGCTGGTGGTCGCTGACGGCGTCGCGCTGGGGGTGGCGAGGCTGGAGGTTGTGGCACAGGCCTCGTGTCCTTCCACCAACGCACCGCCGGCCGCATCGGAATGGCTCACCCACTCATCCGCCGAGCCGCCATCACCGCCATCACCGCCATCTGCGACGGCACCGAACGCATCACCAAAGCCACTCTCGACGCTGTACAACTCGACCACCCCGCCGAAACCCACCACCGCCCGCACCCCCGAAACCGCTAACCCACCCCCTCGAACCGTCCATTTAGCCTCTCAACAGACCCACAACACACCAGGTCAGTCAGCGTCCGTTACACCAACCACCACCCCCTCCAGCGTCAGTTGGGAAGGTGAACCCGCAGCGAGCGTGCCCGTGCCTCGGCAGGGCACGGGGAGCCAGGATCCGGCCCTGGCTGAAACGGCTCCTGTGCGGGGCCTTGTGGAGGGCCCAGACTGCGGTGGGCGTTCAAGCGGCGCCAGGACGGACGCAAATGGGGGACGCTCGGTGCTACGCATTCACTTCACCGCCTCGGATCTGGCCCGGACCCGGGTGGCCCCGACGATCGGCGCGGCCGCGGAGACCATGTACAGCCTGAGGATGCTGCGCAACTGTGCCACCTCCGCCCTGCCCTTTCGTCCCTGGCAGGCCGCCGTCCGTGGGCGACTCGGTGCGCAGGCACGTCCTCTCACGAGCCTGCTGGCCGTGGACGGCCCGGACATCGACCTGATGGCGCTCATGGGTGACGCTCCGTCCTTGGAGGCGGGGATCGATACCTTGCTGGGGGCGTCGTCCTCTCGCTTGCGGACCGAGCTCGAGCACATCGCCTTCCATCCCTCACAGCTGTCTTGGGCTCGTCAGTTGGCCGAGGGCGGCCTCGATGCCCGTCGGCACTTCGCAGCGGGAATCGCCGCCTGCAACGAGGTGCTCGTCGCTCCCTACTGGAGCACAGCGAGATCCCACGTGGAGGGCGTGCGCGCGGGCTTCGCGCGTTCGCTGCTCGACGGAGGGGTCGAACGGCTACTGGAGGGCATGTGCGTCCCGCTGGTGCGGTGGCGGGCGCCCGTGCTAGAGGTCCGGTACCACCGGCACGTCGAAGTTCACCTCGGGGGGCGCGGTCTCGTCATCGCGCCGACGGTTTTCCTCTGGCGGGACCCGGCGCTGATGTGGGACTCGCAAGACGAAACCTCCTCGCCCACGCTCGCCCTTCCCACCATCGGTGACGCACGGGCGGGTGCCGCGCTGTGGGATGCGGCGCGCGGCCCGGACCAGTCACTGGGCGCACTGCTGGGGCGGACGCGGGCTGCCGCCTTGAAGGTGGCCACCGAAGGATGCAGCACCACCGAGCTGGCGCGACGCCTGAACGTGTCGATCGCGGCGGCGAGCGAGCATGCGGCGGTCCTGCGCAACGCCCATCTGATCACCACCAGCCGGCGCGGTAAATCCGTCGTGCACACCGTCACCCCTCTGGGCGCGGAACTCCTGGAAGGCGGAGGGTTCAGCGGAGGTGGGTGAGCTCGCGGTAGGCGGACGCGGTGGTGGGACCGGGCGGGCAGTCCCAGACGGCCGTCCCGGACGGGCACTGTTCGGCCAGGGACGAAAGCATGGTGCTCCCCGGCTCCGCAGGGGACCGTCGGTATGCGCGGGAGCGACCGATGGGGGGAGTTCCCGCCGCGACGAGGAGAGGAAGCAGGCATGTTCGTACGCAAGCTTTTCGCGGGGGTCGCCGCCGCGGCAGCACTACTGGGAGGCATGTCCCTCGCCGGACCGGCGTCGGCCGCGGCGCAGCCGTCCGCCTACGCCCAACAGGCCCGAGCGGCTGGGCTGACCGTCGCCCAGACCGGCCGGCTGCGGGACGAGGTCGACGTCTACGTGGCCGCCCACCCGGGGACCCGGCAGCTGTCCGCGAACAAGCTCGCCACCGACTTCGGCACGGTGACGGTCACCGCGCCGGGGCAGACCCAGGCCCGGGACCTCGCAGCCCCCGGAGTCGCGTTGGCGTGCGGCAGCGGCCACCTCTGCATCACGGACGGCCGCGGCTACCTCTACGACTACTACCGCTGCGGGACGTACGGCTTCGGTGGCTACGGCACCGGCTCGTTCAACAACAACCAGACCTGGGGCACGACGGCCTGGTTCTACAACGCCGACCAGACCGTCCGCTTCTACCACACCGCCAAAGGCAGCAGCAGCAACGTGGACTGGAACCCCGTCACCTACATCAGGCCGTGCTGAGCCGGGTGACATCGCCCGATGAGCACTGAGGGACCCCTGCCCTCGGGCGGGGGCCCTCCTACGGCAGCGGGTCTACCCGACAGGCGCTTCACAGCCGATCCGGCAGCTTCTCTACCGGCCGGCCGATTGCAGATGACTGTCCGGGCTCGAAGAGCTCAGGGCTGGAATACCGCCTCTCCACCAGAGAGGTGACGCCGTCGAACCGGCCGGCGTTCCTGCCCTCCGTGGCCCGGAACCAGACTCGGTGTCAGCCCTGGGACCCGCTCAGCGAGTTCATCGCCTTGAGCATCTCTCCGACGCGTACCGGCACAGCATTTTGCGCCGACGACGGTGACTACTCCGCAGGCTCCGCTGCGGCCACCAGATCCGGGAATTAGCCGTACGCGGTGATCGACGGGGCGGCCTCGGCCCTAGTCGGTCCCGGACCAGCGATCCGCGACGGGTCTGCAACACCACCGGGCCGCCCGGGGCAGCCGGGTTGAAGAGGAACGCGCGGTGTCCTCGAGCTTCTACTCAAAGGCCAGGCCGCCTGCCAGGACACCAGGGCCGGGAAGGGACTCGGCGGCCTGGGCGAGCATCGGCTCGAGGGGAGGGAACAGGACCACTCGGGATGGGGGCTCCTTCACCGCCGCTCCGGGCCTGGCACCCACAGGGTCACCCCGCACAGGCACCGGAGCCCGGCAAGCGCGCCCCAGCTCACGCCGCGGGCGCCCGGTTCGCCGATTCGGCGGTGCGGCGGTGCTCGGCGTTCAAGCGCTGGGCTTCTTCGAGCTGGTCTTCGAGGATGACGATGCGGCACGCGGCCTCGATCGGGGTGCCCCGGTCGACGAGTTCGCGGGCGCGGGCGGCGATGCGCAGTTGGTAGCGGGAGTAGCGGCGGTGTCCGCCCGGCGAGCGGAGCGGGGTGATGAGGTGGGCTTCGCCGATGGCGCGGAGGAAGCCCTGGGTGGTGCCGAGCATCTCGGCGGCCCGGCCCATGGTGTAGGCGGGGTAGTCGTCATCGTCGAGACGGCCGAACGAGTCGTCTGCTGTCACTTGCACCTCTCTGTGGAACGCGCGGAGGGGCCCGGGCGCCTATGGCACCCGGGCCCCGAAGGAACTGCTACACCATCTGCCGACCCTAGTCCTGCGCCGGCCTTCTGTTTCCACAGACCCGACCTGAGCTCTGTCGGGGGTGCGGGGATCGCGGTTGCTTGACCGGAGACCACCTCATTCACGATGTCCTGCGGTACCCGGACTCAAGACTTCCGCCCGGGCGATCCTGATGGCGCCTGCTCCTCCGTTCTTCCCTCTGGATCAATCACTTACCAAACGGGGGGACTGCGAACTGCTGGTACTGCGAACCGCTTGCAACGCTGTACTGCTTGTACTGCTGTGACACGGGTACTGCTCTTACTGCTGCACTACGAACTGCATGTACTGCTGGTGATGCGTCCTGCTGGTGATGCGTACTGCTGGCGGCCTCGCCCAGCGCCACCCTCCGGCAGCCAGCCCCGTCGCCCATCCTGCGTCTGCTCTGGCTTGGAACCCCACTGCCGAACCTCCCGGTGCGCGCGCCCGCAGCCGACGCCTTCACCGAGGTACCACTCACTGACTTCACTGCTGGGTACTGCGCACTGCACTTACTACGGGTACTGCCACTGCGTTAACCGCAGTACTGCTCACGGCGGCCCCTGATCACTGCGGGCCACCCGGTCCGGTCGCCAGTCCCGTCGCCGTCCTGCATCCACTCTGGCTTCGACACTCCACCACCGCACCGTCCTGCGCACTGCAACTACAGGTACTGCGGATACTCCTGCCCGGCAGTTCGTCTCTGCCAGGCCCTTCGGTCTCTCTGGGCTACGAGAGAAACCATAACCACGCCACAGCCTAATGTCTACTCCGGCCGCCATAGATTTTCGCGTGTTCGACGTTGAGGTAATCGACCTCGAACGGGAACGGGAACGGGAACGGAAGCGGCGGCGGGAACGCGGCCGTCTCTGGGCTTGCCGGGCCTCGCGCACCCGCTGGCGGCCGAGGCCGCCAGCACCGTGGTCCTGGTCGTCTCAGCGCCCGTCACCAAGGCCCAGCGCCACGCCGGCGGCACTTACACCCTGGACCCGACCGAACACCTGGCTGCGCCAGTGACAACTGACTCCAGTGGTCGCTCAGTTTCGACTCCACCCAAAGGGTCTCAGGGACAAGATCCGAACGTGAGAAGTGACCCCACTTTGGACGCGTGAGAGACCGATGATTACGAATCAAGACGAACCCGGGCCTCGGCAACTTCGGCAGGGGCTGACCCACCGGAAGATCTTCTCCCGATGGATGCCCGGGCAACACCATAGGCCCGCGAGACGGGCGACTCATGCTGGGCGGCGGTCCCGGCATCACCCAATCAGGTTCAGCAGTCGTCCGAGCCGGTAGCCGACGGCAGTGCCTCGACGACGAAGAACATGAAGTTGGGTTTGGTCGAAAGGTCATGGAAGCCGTCGGGGAACAGCTCACGGACGGCCGGGGCGGGCTGCGGCTCACTGATGACGGAAAGACGGAAGCCAGCGGTTGCGAAGGCATCGATCATCGCGTGCAACGGCCTGCGCCAGAACCGCATCGGGACGGACTGCCCGTTGAACGTCCAGTCGAAGGTATAGCTGGTGGTCGCGAAATAGTCGGGCCGAGGATCCTGGAACGCGTAGGCCACGAAAGGGTGGTCCACCGACGCGATCAGCCGGCCTCCGGGCCTGAGCACTCGCCGCAACTCGGCCAGCGTCGGACCCCAGTCCTCCAGGTAGTGCAGCACCAGCGACGCGACCACGTCATCGAACGCACCCTCGGCGAACGGCAGAGGGTCGCTCAGGTCGACCACGTGCAGGGCCACGACGTCACCCAGCCGCCGCCTGGCCAACGCCAACATCCCGGCGCTTGCATCGATGCCGGTGACGACCGCACCGCGCTCGCGCAGTGCAGCGGACAAAGAGCCCGAGCCACAGCCGGCGTCCAGGATCCGGCGACCAGCCACGTCTCCGGCGAGGGCCAACATCGCGGGCCGCTCGTAGCACGCGTTCACCAGGTTGTTCTCGTTCTCCACTGAGTAGGCCTCGGCGAAGCTGTCGTAGTCATTCACCTGGGCCCGATCTGCAGGCTGGGCGAGACTCTCGGGCACGTCGGTTAAGCGTTCCATCGTCGCAGCCTAGTCACGGCCCGCGCGCCCGCCTCGCGCGGGCGGCGCTCCCGGTGCGCAGGCGCCCGGCTGCCAGGCTGGGCTCACGCAGGCCGTCACGCGGAACAACGGCGTTCAGATGCCCCTCCTCGGTTTCGGCGTCTACCAGATCCGTTCGACACCTCGCTTCGCAACCTCGGGCTCGACTACCTCGACCTGTACCTGATCCACCAGCCCTTCGACGACCTCTACGGCTCCTGGCGCGCCGGACGCCCCTGTGCTTCGCCCGCTGGGACCCCGCAGCCGTCAGCCGGCTCGGCAATGCCCGGATCCACGCCTGACCCGGCGGCGTCGGGTGTCGGGGGGAACACGGCCCCGTAGGTCGCTCTCCAATGGATCGGCACCCTTCAGGCCGGCAGCGGCGCCGCGGGCAACCGGCCGCCCGTAAGCCGGACGCCGCCCTCTTGCCACACACCCCGGCGGACGCTTCACTGTCGACCACCCCACAGGAGGACCCCCGTCCCACGACATCGAAGGGCTTCCCTTGACTGCCGTACCCGTACGCCTGAGTTCCGTGACCGCCGCGGCCTGCGCGCTCGTCCTCGGCGCGGCCCTGCCGTCCTCCGCGATCAACTCGTACAACGCGACGCCGGCTCCGGAACGCACCGAGGTGGGCGCCCTCGTCGCCACCTGGGACAACGACGACGACCCTGCCACCCCCGACCGGGTCGACTGGGTCTGCTCCGGCACCATGATCGACGCGGACACCTTCCTGACCGCCGCCCACTGCACCACCGACTGGCCGGCGAACGTGGCGTTCTACGTCTCCCTCGACCAGGACGTGCAGGCCGGTCTCGACACGGCCGCCGCCCACCACCCCGGTGACCCGGCCGCCGTGGCACGGGCCGTCGGCGTGCAGGGAGTTGCCCACAGCCACCCGCAGTACCCGGGCCCCGCTTCGGACAGTCATGACATCTCGGTCATCGAACTGCCCGCCGCGCAGGTCAAGGCCCGCTGGACCTTCACCCCTGCCGTTCTCCCCGAGGCCGGGGCCCTCGCTGCGCTGGGCCCGCGAGGGCTGGACGACACCCCGTTCTCCGTAGCGGGGTACGGAACCCAGGAGGCCGCACGCGGCCCAGGCGGCCACACCCACCCGGGCGGCGGCGTCCGTATGAAGGCCCCCGTCGGCTTCAACGCCCTCGACCCTGCCTGGGTGCGTCTGGCGATGACCTCCCCCCAGGGCAACGGAGGGGCCTGTTACGGCGATTCGGGCGGCCCCAACTTCGCCACCCTCGGCGGCAAGCTCACCCTGGTCGCCACCACCATCACGGGTGACGGCCCGTGCTACGCCACCAACGTCTCGTACCGCCTGGACACCGCCGGCGCCCGCGCGTTCCTCTCCCCCTTCGCCCCACTGCCGTAATCGGCGCCAGCCGCCTCCCCTCGCCCCCGGGCCCCGACCAGCCTCGGGCCGGGGGACGGGGGCGGGGGGCGGCCGCCCGGCAGGGGCCGGTCAGCAGCCGCCGCAGTTGTAGTAGAGGACATCCCAGTGGTTGCCCTCGTCGGCGTAGACGTTCCCGGAGCCCGACTTCCACTGGGGTGCGCCGTCACCGCGCAGACCGATGTAGGTGAAGGTGCCCTTGATGTAGTTGGTGACACAGGTGCCCTTGGCGTAGTCGAGCTTGTAGCCGTTCCAGTGCGAATAGGTGCCGGAAGCGTGGCCCGTCTCGGTACCGCCGGTGATGTTCAGGGCGCAGCCGGTGGCGCGCTTGAGCGTCTGGGCGCCCTGGGCCGTGGCGAGGTTGAGTTGTTCGAATGACGTGCAGGTGGGGTTGTTCCGGTCGGAGCAACTGCCCGACGACGACCACGTGATGCCGACCTCGCGGAACATCGAGGTGGCGGTGGCATGGCTGATCTTGGTGGCCGCGTGGGCCTCGGTCGTGGTGACCAGGACTCCGAAGCCGGGCGCGAAGAGCGCGCCGAAGACGAGGAAAAGAGCGGTGAGGACGGAACGGGTCTTCACGCAAGTGCCTCCTGCCGGTGACCGCTGGGTGTGGTGCCTGGCGTGCTGTGCAGGTGGAGCACACCGATGGTGCCGGATGTCTACGCGCGTACGCCAGAGGCCGGACGCCACCGCTGCGCCGACGTCCTGGCTCAGCGGGCTCAGCGGCTGGAAGCCCCACGGGTGGCCGTCTGTGAGGCGCTTGCTCGCCTCTGAGTTTGCTGCGGACGGCCCCGGAAAGCACCGTGCCGCCCCTTTGCCGCTACGTGTGGGGCTCCGCCGGTTCCGGAGTCCCGGTGGTGTTCTCCGGCTCCGGGCGCCGGGCGAGCACCGCGTTGAACTGTGCCCCCGTGAGCAGTGCGAGATTGGTGAACCACAGCCATACGAGGAACACGACGATTCCGGCCAGTGAACCGTAGAGCCGACTATAGGTGCCGGACTCGGTGTACAGCGTGAAGAGTCCCGAGGCCCCGAGCCACAGCAGCGCCGCCAGCACGCCGCCCGGCAGGCCGCGGCGGCTTTCGCGGGCCTGGCGGGGTCCGGTCCGGTAGAGGATGAGGATCAGGGACGTGACGACGAGCAGGAGCACCGGCCACCGCAGGAGGGTCGTCGCGTCACCGGCCGCGTAGCCCGTGGCGGCCGCGAGCCGGCGGACCACCGGGCCGGTCGCGACGAGGCTCGCGGCGCCCGCCACCAGCAGGGCCAGCAGGGTGCCGGCAGTGAGGACGAGGACGTGCGCCGCGCGCAGGGGCGGGCGCTTGTCCGGCAGCCGGTGCATCGTGTGCAGGGCGCGGCGGAAGACCGCCAGGTAGCTGGAGGCGGACCACAGTGCGCTCAGGACGCCGCTGCACAGCAGGACCCACAGGGAGGACGGCTCCGAGGTGAGACCGTTCAACGCCTCCCGGAGCACCTGCGCGGACTGCGGAGGGGCGTAGGAGGTGAGGTCGAGGATGAGGCGCTCGCGGGTACCGGAGCCGGCGAGTCCCACCAGGGAAACGGCGACGAGGAGGGCGGGCACCAGTGCGAGGACCGCGTAGTAGGTGAGCGCCGCGGCGCAGTCGGCGACGTTGTCGTCCCAGATACGTACCGCGGTGCTGCTCAGAGCCGTCCGGGCCCGTTGCGCGGAGGCGAGGAAGCGGTTTCCGGAGCTGTTCCGGTGGGTGCGGAGCGTGTTCGATGCCACGTTGCCCTCCTGCCCTTTCCGACCGCTTCCATCCTCCGTACCCCGGGCGGGGCGGTCCTGCGGAGCATACCGCCGCTCCCCCGCGGTTCCTCAGCCGGAGGCGCGCAGCGCCGCCGTGTGGGCCCTTACCTGATCGGGTGTCAGGTATGCGTCGGTGTACTCGAACTCCCTCAGCGTCGGCGGCTTGGAGGACCCGAACCCGATCCTGACGAAGTCGTCTCCGGCCGCCGCGTTGAGCAGCCAGTTGGTCAGGACGCGCGTCTTGGCGACGTTCGTGCGCAGCGCCGACCAGTGGTATCCGCGCGCCACGGCCTGCGCCGGGAGCCCGCGCAGGGGGATGCCCAGCGGCTTGGACACGGCATCGGTGCCCCCCAGGTCGACGACGAGCCCCAAATCCTTGTGCACGTACGGCCGAAGGGGCTGGTGGCGCAGCGTCGCGATCAGGTTGTCCGCGAGGGTGCGCCCCTGACGCAACGCGTGCTGCGCCGTGGGCGGGCAGATCGCGCCGTCCTCCGGCGCGGCGAGGTCGGGCACGGCCGCCGCGTCGCCCAGCGCGAACACGCCGTCCGCACCGGGCACGGTCATCTCCGGGGTCACCAGGAGCCGGCCGCGGACGGTTTCCGCGTCGAGCGTGCCGATCAGCGGGCTCGCGGCCACTCCGGCCGTCCAGATGAGGGTCCGGCTGGGCAGCACCCGTCCGTCGGTCAGCGTCACCTCCGTGGGGCCCGCCTTGGCGACGCTGACGCCGAGGGAGACCTGGATGCCGCGGCGGCGCATGACGTCCAGCGCCACCTGTCCCAGGGAGTCGCCGAGTTCGGGCATCAGCTTGGGGGCGAGGTCGAGGAGGTGCCAGGTGATCTGGCCGGGGTCCAGTCGGGGGTAGCGCTTCACGGCGTGGTGGGTGAGCCGCTGGAGGCAGGCCGCCGTCTCCGTGCCGGCGTACCCGCCGCCGACCACGACGAAGCACAGCCGGGCGGCCCGCTCCGCCTCGTCCTCGCTCGCGTCGGCGAGGTCCAGCTGCGCGATGACGTGGTCGCGCAGGTACGTGGCTTCGGCGAGCGTCTTCATGCCCCGGGCGTGCTCGGTGAGTCCGGGGATGTCGAAGGTGCGGGTGATACTGCCGGGCGCCAGCACCAGGTGGTCGTACGCGTGTTCCGTCAGCTCGCCGGTGATCCTGCGTACGATGCAGACCTTCGCGGCGGTGTCGACGCCGACGGCGCCGCCGGGGATGATCCGGGTCCGGTAGCGGCTGCTGCGGCGCAGCGAGACGGCGATGGATTGCGGGGTCAGCACGCCGGAGGCCACTTGGGGCAGCAGCGGCAGGTACAGCTGGTAGGAGTTCGGCGTGACCAGGGCGATGTCCGCCTCCGCGGGCGACAGCCTGCGCTCCAGCCGGCGGACGCACTCGACCCCGGCGAATCCGGCTCCCACCACGAGAATCCTCGGTCGTACCACGGTGTTTGTCCTTTCTCGGGCCTGCCAGGTCCACCCGCGTCTGCCCCGCCCGGCGCCTGTCTGCACGTGGAAGCCGGCGGTGGAGGGGCTGAGGGCGCGGAGGGACGTAGAGGGGCGGAGGAACGATTCGGCGGCAACGGCCGGTCCAGGCCGCGAGTTTCGGGTTTCGGAGGCGGCGCGGCGGAAACACGCGAAATGGTCGAAGGCGTACCGATCGCGAGGAGAGGCATCGCCATGGGCACCACGATCCTGCTGATCGCACCGATGCTGCTGGCCCTGCTGCTGGTCACCCGACGGGACGGCCACCGTCCCCGGCACCGCCGCCGGCACCGGGCCGGCCGTACCTGACGATCGATCCTGCCAATAGAGGGTGAGGTGTGACCGTGACGGTTCGAGCGGTGGGGTGGGCCAGGTCGTTTCCGGTCCACCGCGGGGCACGTGAGGCCCGTCGGTGGTGTCTGGCACATCTGAACACCCTCACGTGGACCGAGGGTGCCCCGGACACGGTGCATTCCATCCTTCTCACGGTGTCCGAACTGGTCACCAACGCACACGTCCACGCGCACAGCAGTGCCCAGCTCGTGCTGACCTGGGACGGCAGCTGTCTGCACGTCAGCGTCGCGGACGACGACCCTCAGCTCCCCGCCCCCAGGCAGGCCTCGGCCCGGGCGACCTCCGGCCGGGGCCTCGCCATCATCGACGCACTCGCCGACCGGTGGGACGTCCACGCCTTCCACGGCGGCAAGGCGATCACGGCCTGCTTCCACCCGCCGGAGCAGCCTTCCCCGCACGCGGTGTGAGGACGGTGACGCCGCGAAACCTACCGGGGCCTAGCCGGACGGCCCCGGGACATTCTGAACGGGTGATCACAGGTCTCGGCTGCGGTCGCCAACGGGTGAGGGCTGCGACGGGCCACAGAACGCTTGGCAGGTCTCCCCACACCGCCCCCGCGGTGGGCCGCCCGCTACCGAAGAACCGGCCGCCCCACCGCGCTCACGTCCGCTTCAGCGGGTCACCGCCCCGGCTGCGCCGGGCGGAGCCGGGACAGGTGCACCTCCTGGCCCGCCGTTCCCTCCCGGATGGCGCCGGCCCGGTCCATCTGTCCCCAGCCCGCGCCGCTCTCGGCGTTCACCTCTTCCCGTACGTCCCTGATCCCGTAGTGCGCGAACAGCTGCTGCTCCTCCGTCACGGACAGCACGCTCCCGCAGTCCAGTGCCGCGCACGGAGCCCGCTCGATCAGGGAGACGGCGTACGGCAGGACCAGACGCTGGTCCTCCAGCGCCGCGTTGCGCAGCGGGACGAAGACGCCGCCCAGGCCGGACGCACGGTCGGTGATCCGGGCCCATTCCGGCCTGCCGGTGGTGTCGTCCACCAGGACGTAGTCCACCCCGCCCACGCGCTGACCCTGCTCCGTGTAGGCCGTACACCCGACCATGGCGGTCACCTGCTCCTGAGTGATCATCGCTTCTCCTCGTCTTCCTGCCGCGCGCTGCTGTCACCGTCCGGCTACCCGCACCTGGCCGCCGGAAGCGGACGTGTCAGGTCCGGCTTCCGGGGCAGGCGGGACACAGCTACCCAACGGGTCAACGAGACCGCGCAGGGTTCTACGAAGGAGTTGAGACATGACCGACGACATGTGGGCCTACCGTTCCGGCATCATCCACCCGACGGGCGAAGACCTCACGGGCTACGACGTGGAAGCCGTCGACGGCCGCATCGGCAAGGTCGACAGGCACTCCAACGAGGTCTCCGACGCCTACCTCGTGGTCGACACGGGTGTGTGGATCTTCGGCAAGGAGGTCCTGCTCCCGGCGGGGACGATCATCCGGGTGGACTCGGAGAACAAGACCGTCCATGTGGACCGCACCAAGGACCAGATCAAGGCTGCTCCGGAATTCCACCGCGACAACCACCTGCGCGACCCCGACTACCGCCAGGCGATCAGCAGGTACTACGACGCATGAGTCCTTGAGGCGGCGTGATCGAGCGTACGCCTCGGGTCCCGTCCGGCCGCGCTCTCCTGCAGCCGGGACTGAGACCCTCCCCAGGGACCACCCCCCTGGTAAGGCAGCGCCGCCCGCCGATTGCGGGAGACACACCGCCCGGCTCCAGCGCGCCCATCCGGATGCCGTGCACGCTCTAGCCGAACACGCCGAGCGCACCTGTGAGGCGGAAGCTCGTCGGCGCGTCTTCGGTAGTGCACGCGCATCGCCCGCGAACCGCACGAGGTCGTCGCCCACCACTTGGTCCTGGCCAACCTGCAGGCCCGCGCCGCCGAGCACTTCACGGCTGGCCGCCTAGGGAGCGTATTTGGTTGTGATCATCAGGTGGTCCGAGTGAGGTCCTTGAGCCAGATCATCGAGGCGCGCAGGTGGAGGCCGGCGAGGTAGCTGTCGGGTGTCTTGTCGTACCGCGTGGCGATGCCTCGCCATGCCTTCAGCTTGTTGATCAGGC
>NZ_JAGGOW010000067.1 GCF_018614135.1 Streptomyces sp. ISL-66 | reverse complement strand
CAGGTCATGCCTTCGACAGAGGACACAGTCATACCGGGCCCGGAGGCCAGCGGCCCCATTGCAGGACCGCGAAAAAGATAACGGGGGGGGGGCGTACGGACAACGTTGGCCGAGATGCCCACTGAACTCCGCTTGCCTTCAGCGGATTACCCTCTTCCGTCCTGCCGTCATACGGAGCAGTCGCCTCGTGACCTTGCGGCGGGATCTCCAGCTGGAAGGCTCCAACCCCGGCGGTCTCGCGATTCCCCCGATCGGTCCAGTGTGGTGGGTGCGGAGTGGGGCAGAGGGATGGAGTTGTGCAGCCCATCCTGGAGAGGCCTATCGATGTCCTGCGTGTCTGCTCTGATCGTCGTGCGCCTGGAGGCGGCGACGGGCCACGTGTATGTCCTTGCCCGCTTCTCGTATCGCGGCGGCGACCCGTACGCGGTGCAGGTCGAGTTCCTGGACGGAGCCAACGTCCTGGCACGGTGGCACTTCGACCGCCAGATGCTGGCCGAGGGGCTCCACCGTCCGGTGGGCGAAGGCGACGTCGCATTCCGTCCCGAGAAGGACGCGGGCCGCGATGAACTCCGCGTCCATCTGCTCGCCCGGAGCACCGATCGGCAGGAGGACGCCGTCGTCTTCGTGGATGCCGGCGCGCTGAGGGGCTTTCTGCACGAGACCTACGCGGTCATCGCCGTCGGTGAGGAGTCCCTCGACCTCGACAGACTCCTCGAGGAGTTCCTGCCTCGCTGAGGAGCCCGCGCGCCGGGCAGGGTCTCGTCCGGCTCGTCCGGCTCGTCCGGCCGCAGCAGGCACACCAGGCAACCAGATGTGCCGCGTGCAGCCCGGTGGCAGGGCCTCCGACGTCAGGCGGGGTGCGGGGGGCTGCGCGGGCCGGACCGGGCACAGTGCACACAGGTGGTCGCGGCCGGCCGGATCTCCAGGCGCTCGGGCGGAATCGTCGCGCCGCAGCCTTCGCACAGCCCGTAGTCGCCCCGTTCGAGCCGTTCCAGCGCCCGGTCCAGCTCGTCCACGTGCTCGTGCGTCCGCGCCATCAGGGCGGCCACGTGGGCCCGCTCGTAGGCGGTGCTGGCCCCCTCGGGGTCGTGCTCGTCGTCGACTGCGACCAGGGCGTTCGCCGCGACGATCCCGTCGTAGTCGCGCCCCAGAGCGCCCAGCCGATCGAGCGTGTCGTCGCGGTCAGCCGCGAGGCGTGCGCGGGCGGCCTCGAAGGCGCGGGCGCCGAGCTCGTCATGGCCGTACCGGGGTGCATCGCCCATGTGGGGGACAATGCCGGCCACGGGTCTCCGATTCCGTCAAGACGCACCGTGTCCGGCCGAGCGCGGGACCGGCTTTCGGCGACTGATCGGACGCGGGTGACTGAGGAAAGGCTCAGGAAAGGCTCAGGTGGACGCGAACGACCGTGGCCGGGCCGCCGGTGTGGACCTCAACCAGGTCGCACAACTGGCGCACGGTCCACAGGCCGTGTCCGCGGGGCCGGCTGGGGTCCGGTGGCAGATAGCCGAGCGTCCACCCGGTATCGGCAGGGAAGCGGGTGGGGCCGGGGTCGCTGATCTCGCAGATGACCTTGTGCCCCGTACGCCACACCGAGACTTCGCCGTGCCCTCCGCCGTGCTGCACAGCGTTGGCGGCCACTTCGTTGACGGCGAACATCAAACGCTCCGCCCCCTGTGGGGACATCCCCAGCTGCGCGGAATGCCGGGCGACGAACGAGCGGACGCGGTGCAAGTCGGTGCCGAAGCGCATCGTGGCGTTGCTTCCGGGCGCGGGAACCGGTGACAGGTTCCGGTGCCAGACCGTGCCCTCCGGAGGGGCGTAGTGACCGCTGGTTTCGGCAGCCGGGCCGGTCACCAGCTGCGGGTGGGTACGGCGGGCGTCGGCGACGATCCGGTCGGGAACCGTCCGTGTGTCGTAGGGGCAGACGATCCAGGCCGGACAGTGGGCGAAGGCGAGGTTGATGACGGCCTCGTAGCGGGTCCACTCGTCGGTTTCCAACGCGTCGCGGCCGTGCCATACGGGCTCGCCGATCACGCGTACCTGAGGGTGGCGCCCCGTGGCGGTGCGTTCGTCGACGTAGCGGTAGTACGCGCCGAGGGTGCTGCCGGGCGTCTGGTACCAGTCGTCGGCCGCGATGTAGTGCACCGCGCCGGCGGCGCTGCCGAGCTGCTGACGCAGCAGGTCGATGTTGGCGGGCGTGGTGACGGCGAGGACCGCCTCGTCCTGCTGGAGACCGTCCAGGCAGAACGGTACGGTCGCGGCCAGGAACGCCTCGTCGGACCCGTAGACCAGTCCTTGGTGAACCAACCGGGGGGCCCGGTCGGGCTGCGGGGCGGTCATGTCGATCACGGTGCTCATGCCGAGACTCCCGGGGAGGTCACGACCAGGGCATCCTGCTGGTCGAAGCCGGCCACGCTTATCACCTGGCACAGCAGCGGAGCGAGTTCCACCACCCGCATGCGGCGGCCCGGCTCGTATCTCTCGGCGGTGTGCGACAGAGCGCGCAGGCCGGCCAGGTCGATGAACTCGAGCTTGCTCATGTCCACCCGCACGTCGCCGGCCCAGTCGAGAGTGGCGTCCAAAACCGCAGTCAGAGCGTCGGTGGTGCGGTAGTCCACGGTGCCGATCACACGCATCGTGCGTTCCCCTTCCTCGAAGGCCGGCACGATCCGCAACAGTTTGTCCTCGTAGAGCGGGGAGAGTTGCACGGTGCCCGGGTGGCAGTGGTCGTAGGTCTGCAGCTGCGCGGGGGGAAAGAGGCGGGCATCGTACTGGCAGACGGCCGAGGCGGGCTGTCCCTCGAAGAGCGAATTGACCATGCTCTCGTACGCGGCGACCTCGTCCGCGCCGGGGATCTCACGCAGAGCCCAGCTCATCTCACCGCTGACCCGGAATCCCTTGTAACCGCAGGCCGCGGCGCTTGCCATCTCCTGCCGCAGGGTTGCCACCATCGCCGTGGCGTCGAAACGTCCCGAAACCAGGTAGCCGTCGCAGGCAGTGACCACCTGTAGCTGGCCGCTGGACAACGCGGCGTCCGGATCCACATGTGCCGACCGAAGCCAGTCCAGCACCACGGCGGGCTTGTGCCGGTCGGTGAAATACATCACCCGCTCACCGCGCTTCAGCCCGTCGGACATGTAGGCGGTGACCACCCGGCGCTGTTCGGAATCGTCGGCGAACGCCAGACACACGTGATCCCCGTGGCCGAGGCCGTGGACCGGCCGCTCCCTGCTGTCCTGCGCGATCATCGTTTCCTCACCGTCCGCCCCTGGCTCGCGAGCCCACGTGGAAAAGGCTCGTCCCACCGGCTGTGTGCGGTGTTCCAAGCCGCCAATAACAGTACCGGGTCCAGGCATGGCGTCTGACTTCGGATTCCCTGTGGCACGAGGGTGTAACTCGCCATGAGAAACGCCATGGGGAGGCCGGGCGGGGACTGTTCCCCTTTGAACGGCGTCTCTGTGAAGGGGAAGCGGAGGCCGAGGCCGCGCTAGGGCTCACTCGTCTGGTTGACCGCGCGGCGGGGCTGGTGGCCATGGGGCCCGGCCGTCATGGAGCTTCACCCGTGCGGCCCTTGCGGCGAATGAGCTGTGGTGAACTTGGACCGGAGAGGCGTCGGGGCCTTGCCAGAGGGAATGGGGCGAAGATGGTCAAGTCGACGGTGTCCGGTGCGGGCGTCGAGTCGGCGGGCGAGGTGGGCGAACCGGAACTGCGGCAGCTGTTGGGCTGACAGCCGTTCGCGACGGGGACTTCGGTACTCGCCTGCCGGAGGAGTCCCAGGGGCTGCTCGGCGAGATCGCGACCGTCTTCAACGGCATGGTCGATCAACTGTCTCTGTTCACCTCAGAGGTGACCCGGGTCGCCCGGGAAGTGGGCACCGAGGGCACTCTGGGAGGTCAGGCCGAGGTGCCGGGCGTCTCCGGGACCTGGGCCGATCTCACCGACTCCGTGAACGCGATGGCCGGCAACCTGACCACGCAGGTGCGCGACATCGCCCAGGTCGCCACCGCGGTGGCCAGGGGCGACCTGTCGCAGAAGATCGATGTGGCGGCCCGGGGCGAGATCCTCGAGCTGAAGGACACCGTCAACACGATGGTGGACCAGCTCTCGTCCTTCGCGGACGAGGTGACCCGGGTCGCGCGCGAGGTGGGCAGCGAGGGCAGGCTCGGCGGCCAGGCCGAGGTCCCCGGCGTGGCCGGTGTCTGGCGCGACCTCACCGATTCGGTGAACTTCATGGCCGGCAACCTCACCGATCAGGTCCGCAACATCGCCCAGGTGACCACGGCCGTGGCCAGGGGCGACCTGTCGCAGAAGATCGCCGTCGATGCCCGCGGCGAGATCCTCGAACTCAAGAACACCATCAACACGATGGTCGACCAGCTGTCCGCGTTCGCCGACGAGGTCACCAGGATGGCCCGCGAGGTCGGTACCGATGGCCGACTGGGCGGGCAGGCGGACGTCAAGGGTGTCTCCGGCACGTGGCGGGACCTCACCGACTCGGTGAACTTCATGGCCGGGAACCTGACCGCGCAGGTGCGTTCGATCGCCGAAGTCGCCACGGCGGTGGCGCAGGGTGATCTTTCGCAGAAGATCCGGGTCGATGCCCGCGGGGAGATCCTGGAACTCAAGACGACGATCAACACGATGGTCGACCAGCTGTCCGCGTTCGCCGACGAGGTCACCCCGCGTCGCGCGGGAGGTGGGCACCGATGGCCGCCTCGGGGGCCAGGCGGATGTCAAGGGTGTCTCCGGCACGTGGCGGGACCTCACCGACTCGGTGAACTTCATGGCCGACAACCTGACCGCGCAGGTGCGCTCCATCGCCGAGGTTACCACGGCGGTGGCGCAGGGTGATCTTTCGCAGAAGATCCGGGTCGATGCCCGCGGGGAGATCCTGGAGCTGAAGGAGACCATCAACACGATGGTCGACCAGCTGTCCGCGTTCGCCGACGAGGTGACCAGGGTGGCCCGCGAGGTCGGGACCGAGGGCAACCTGGGCGGGCAGGCCACGGTCCGGGGGGTTTCCGGCACCTGGAAGGACCTCACCGACAACGTCAACGTCATGGCCTACAACCTGACCGGTCAGGTGCGTTCCATCGCTCAGGTGGCCACCGCCGTCGCCCGTGGCGACCTGTCGCAGAAGATCATGGTGGAGGCGAAGGGCGAGGTCGCCGCGCTGGCCGGGGTCATCAACACGATGGTGGACACGTTGTCCGCGTTCGCCGACGAGGTGACGCGGGTGGCCCGCGAGGTGGGTACGGAGGGCCGGCTCGGCGGCCAGGCGCAGGTCCCGAACGTGGCGGGCACCTGGAAGGACCTGACCGACAACGTCAATTCGATGGCGAACAACCTGACCGGTCAGGTCCGCAACATCGCCCTGGTGACGACGGCCGTCGCCAACGGAGATCTGTCCAAGAAGATCGATGTGGATGCCCGGGGGGAGATCCTGGAGCTGAAGACGACGATCAACACGATGGTCGACCAGCTGTCCGCCTTCGCCGCGGAGGTGACGCGTGTGGCGCGTGAGGTGGGCAGTGAGGGCCGGCTCGGCGGTCAGGCCGAGGTCGAGGGGGTGTCGGGTACGTGGAAGCGGCTGACGGAGAACGTCAATGAGCTGGCCGGGAACCTGACCCGCCAGGTCCGGGCCATCGCCGAGGTGGCCAGCGCGGTGGCCGAGGGTGACCTGACCCGCTCGATCACGGTCGACGCGTCGGGTGAGGTCGCCGAACTCAAGGACAACATCAACTCCATGGTCGGCTCGCTCCGCGAGACCACCCGGGCGAACCAGGAGCAGGACTGGCTCAAGTCGAACCTGGCGCACATCTCGGGGCTGATGCAGGGCCACCGGGACCTGGCCGTCGTCGCCGAGCTGGTGATGGACGAGCTGACGCCGCTGGTGGACGCGAGCTACGGCGCCTTCTACCTCGCCGAGGACCACGACGGCGAAACGTGGCTGACGCTCATCGGATCCTTCGGCCGGCCGTCGGACAGCCCCGCCGCCACCCGGGTACGCCATGGCGAGACCCTCGTGGGGCAAGCGGCCCGCTCCCGCCGCATCCTCTCCACCGAGCACGTCCCCCCGGGCTACCTGATCTCATCAGGACTCGGCAGCGCCACCCCCGCCAGCCTGATCGTCCTTCCCATCCTCGTGGAGGACCAGGTCCTGGGCGTCATCGAACTCGCGTCCTTCACCACGTTCACCTCCGTCCACCGGGACTTCCTCGGCCGCCTGATGGAAACGGTCGGCGTCAACGTGAGCACCATCGTGGCCAACGCCCGCACCGACGAACTCCTCGGCGAGTCCCAGCGCCTCACCGTCGAACTGCAGGCACGTTCAGGACAGTTGCAGGTCCAGCAGGACGAACTCCAGCGCTCCAACGCCGAACTGGAGGAGAAGGCAGCCCTCCTCGCCATCCAGAACCGCGACATCGAGACGAAGAACCTGGAGATCGAGCAGGCCCGGCAGGAACTGGAGGACCGCGCCCAGCAGCTCTCCCGCGCCTCGAAGTACAAGTCGGAGTTCCTGGCCAACATGAGCCACGAACTGCGCACGCCGCTCAACAGCCTCCTCATCCTCGCCCAGCTCCTCTCGCAGAACTCCAGCCGCAACCTCACCCCCAAGCAGGTCGAGTACGCGGGCATCATCCACTCGGCCGGTTCGGACCTGCTCCAGCTGATCAACGACATCCTCGACCTGTCGAAGGTCGAAGCGGGAAAGATGGACATCAACCTGGAACGGGTCTCGCTCAAGCAGCTCCTCGACTACGTCGAAGCCACCTTCCGGCCCCTGACCTCCCAGAAGGGCCTCAACTTCGAGGTGACGACGGCGGCCGGGGCGCCGGCGGACCTGCTCACGGACGACGCCCGGCTGCAGCAGATCCTGCGCAACCTGCTCTCCAACGCCGTGAAGTTCACCGAACAGGGCCGGGTGCGGATCGAGATCGAACCCGCCGACACCGCCGAGCTTCCCGCGGAGCTGGCTCAGTCGGGATCGGTCGTGGCCTTCAGGGTCATCGACACCGGAATCGGCATCCCCGAAGAGCAGCTGGAGGCAATCTTCGCCGCGTTCCAGCAGGCCGACGGCACGACCAGCCGCAGGTACGGCGGTACCGGACTCGGCCTCTCCATCACCAGGGAGATCGCCCGGCTCCTCGGCGGCGTCGTCACCGCCCACAGCGCGCCCGGTCAGGGTTCGACCTTCACGCTGTACCTGCCCGTCGCACGCACCGAGTCCATCGAACCGATGACCGGGGAAGCCCCCGCCCTCGAGCAGGAAGAAGCGCCGCACCACGCCGCCCAGGCCGACGGCAGCGAGGAGACCGGAGAGAAGGACGACCACCCGCGAAAGCTCCTCGTGATCGAGGAGCGCAGCCACGGCCTCCTGAGCCTCGTCGCGGAAAGTGCCGCCACCGACCTCGTCGGCAGTCCCTCCATCCCGTCGGTCGTGAAGGTCGAGGTCCTGACCGCCGTCACCGCACGGGACGCGGCCACCCTGCTCGCCCAGTCGCCGTTCCACTGCGTAGTCCTCGAACTGGATGCCAACGGCCAGGCCGAGCGCTTCCTCCAAGCCCTCGCAGGAGACACGGCCCTGTCGTCCCTGCCGGTCCTCGCCCACGACAACCGGCGCATGCCCCGGGCGCAGAAGCAGGAGATCGCCGCACGGGCCGCGGGCCGGCCGTTCGAAGTGTTCACCAGCCTGGACGAACTGCGCGAACGGATCACGCTGCACCTCTCGGTCGAACATTTGGGCGATGTCCTGCCGGCCGCGCGGCCCCAGAGCAGCCTCCCGGAACCGGACAACGCCTTCGCCGACGCCAGCCTCGCGGACCGCTCCGTCCTGGTGGTCGATGACGACCCCCGCAACCTGTACGCCATCAGCGGCATCCTCGAACTGCACGGCATCCGGGTGCTCCACGCCGAGAACGGTCGCAAGGGGATCGAAACGCTCACCAGCACCCCCGGCATCGACCTGATCCTGATGGACGTCATGATGCCCGAGCTCGACGGATACGCCGCCACCGCGGAGATCCGGCGCATGCCCCAGTACGCCGACCTGCCGATCATCTCGGTCACCGCGAAGGCCATGCCCGGCGACCGGGAGAAGAGCCTCGCGTCGGGGTCGAGCGACTACGTCACCAAGCCCGTCGACGCCAACGACCTCCTCGACCGGCTCCGGCGCTGGCTCTTGCCGCAGGACACCTCGAAGACTCCCCGTGTCTGACCCTGCTGCCCCCCACCCCACCGCAGAAGAAGGCGGCGACCAGTGAACCCCGTCGACCCCCCGCAGGACCGACCCGCCCCGGCCATCAGCGCCCCGGCGGTTCCTGCCGCTCCCCGAACGGCGGACCTCGGGACACCCCCGCACACCAGCGCGCCGAGCGTCCCGCAGTCCAGCCAGGTGGGCCGCCTGGCCGCAACGGTGGAGCGACTGCGCCAAGAGGCACTGGAAGCCCAGGAAGCCTCCGACGGGCGGGCACTGATCGAAATGGCCAAAGGCATCCTCGTGGAGCGCCTCGGCTGCGGGCCCGGCGAAGCCTCCCGCCACATCACCAAGCTCGCCGAGCAGTCGAACACGACCATCCTCGCGCTGTCGGTCGACATCATCAATCAGGCCGCCCGGGACCACGTCAGCGAGACCGCACGACAGTTCCTCGACACCGCCGACGCCGAACCCGCGGCTCCCCGGGACCCCTCCGCGGCCATGCGGCTCAGGACGGCGGAGAGCGGCATGCTGGCAGCCACCGACTCCCAAGCCGTGGCCACCGCCCTGCTGGAAAACGCCCTGTCGGCGTTGGGCGCCAACGGAGTCGCGATCTGGGCCGTCGCAGCGGACTCCTCCATCACCTTGGTAGGACAGGACGGCTTCACCCCCGAGGACGCCGGCCGCTGGCGCTACGTCCCGCCCGAGGTGGCCACTTGTGCGCGACTGGCGCTGAACAGCCGGGAACTCACCATCGTGGACTGCCTCTCCAGCTCTGACATCCCCACCATCGGACGGCGTCAGCACCCGGACGGCGGGCGGATCATGGTCCCGGCGGGCACCGGAGGACGCATCCTCGGCGTGCTGGAGGTGTCCTGGCCGGACCCTCTGCCCGCTCAGCCGCCCCATCTGCTGCGGCAGTTGGAAACCCTGGCCGAATTGTGCTCCCACACCCTGGAGGAACAGACCCCCGCCTCGGCCTCGCGCACACCGCGCCTGGCAGGGGTACCGGAACTGACCGACCTGGCAGACCACCTGCACGACCCCGTACTCATCCTGATCCCGAGCCTGGACTCGACCGGCAGGCTGAGCGACTTCCGCATCCATCACACCAACCAGCGCTTCGTCGACCCTGCGGGACGGCCACGCTCGATGGTCACCGGCACGCACTTCCTGGAGGCCTACCCGGCAGCCGCGCAGGACAACGGACTCTTCTCCAAGCTGGAACGCGTCTACGCCACCGGTGAGCCCCTTCAGGCACCACGGACCACCCTGACGGCTTACGTCGACGAAGTCCCCCTCACCTCCGTCGCCGACGTCAGCATCAGCCGGCACGGCACGGCCCTCCTCCTCATCTGGAGAATCGAAGACGAAACCGCGCGTCTCGCCAGCCTCCTGCAGCACGCACAGCGCCTGGGCCGGGTCGGCGGCTTCGAACAGAACGTCGCCACCGGCGAGACGAGCTGGAACGACCAGCTCTTCACCCTCTTCGGCCTGCCCGTGACGGCCTCCCCGGTCCCGCTCGAAGAGATCGCCGCACACGCGCATCCCCACGACGTCAATTCCCTCGGCCGGTTCCTGCGGACTCTCCTGTACCGGCTCCGCGAATCTTCAGTGGATTTCCGACTCAAGCGCCCCGACGGCATCACCCGGCACATCCGGATGGTGGCGGAACCCGTCCTGGACGACCATGGTCGTCTGTACTCCGTTCGAGGCGCCTGCCAGGACATCTCCGCGCAGCACTGGACCGAGGTCGCCCTGGCCGCCACGCGCGACCAACTCGCCGACAGCGAAGCCGAATCCGCGGACCGCTCCCAGCTCGCGCTGCAGCTCCAGCAGGCCATCATGCCTCCGGCTCCGGACGCGCTGGAAGTCCCCGGCATCCGCATCGCCGTACGCTACCGACCCGCCGAATCCGAGTCCCTCGTCGGCGGCGACTGGTACGACTCCGTCGTCCTGCCCAACAACAAGATCCTCATCAGCGTCGGAGACATCGCCGGGCACGGCATTCAGGCGGCCACCGGCATGGTGATCCTGCGCAACGCCCTGCGCGGCCTCGCCGTCACCGGCGCCGGGCCCGCCCAACTGCTGTCCTGGCTCAACAGCGTCGCCTACCACCTCACCAGCAACCTCACCGCAACCGCCGTATGCGCGATCTACGACCCGCAGACCCGTCGGCTGACGTGGGCCCGAGCCGGCCACCTGCCCCCCTCCTGGTCCGGGGGACCGATGCCCACGCCTTCCCCCTCACCGCGGGCGGACTCCTCCTCGGAGCACTGCCCGAGGTGACCTTCACGGAGGAGGAGGTACAGCTGCAACGCGAGGACATCCTCCTCATGTACACCGACGGGCTCGTCGAACGCCGGGACATCTCCGTAACGGATGCTCTCGCGCAGCTTCTCGACGTGGCCTCACACCCCGAGGGCTCCCTCGAAAAGCGGCTCGACAACCTGCTGACCTACAGCGCCTCGGACACCGACGACGACACGTGCCTCATCGGAGTCCAGGTGCGCTGACCTGCCACGGCGGCGCGGGGTGCTCGGCGATCGGCCCGGTGTCCAGGAGGTCCGGTCCGTCCGCCTGCTGGTCGGGGCGGTCCCCGGGGCCGGCGGGAGCAGGTGCGTAGGGCGACCCGCAACGGGTAGGTGCGCGGCACTGCCCGCGAGCGGAGGAGGACCCCATGCCGGCCCGGCCCGTCCCCACGTACGGAGCACTGCCCGAACGCGACGCTCTGATCGGTGGCCGATATCGGCTCGAAGGCCCCATCGGCTCCGGCGGGACGGCAGATGTCTTTCGCGGCACGGACCAGGTCCTGGGTCGTGAGGTGGCCGTCAAGGTGTTCCGCGCGGGCACGGACACGGTCACTGCCGACCGCTTCTGTGACGAAGCACGTGTGCTGGCCCGCCTTTCCCATCCTGCTCTGGTCACCGTCTACGATGCCGGCCGCCACGGACAGGGCGCATTCATGGTCACGGAGTTGATCCGTGGCGCCACCCTGCGCGCCCGAGTGGACGACGGCCCGCTCAGCCCCGTCCGGGTCGCACGGATCGGCGCCGACATCTCGTCAGCCCTCGACCACGTCCACGATCACGGCCTCATCCACCATGACGTGAAACCCTCCAACGTCCTGCTCGGCGAGGACGGCTCCCCGCACCTCGCCGACTTCGGGCTGTCCAGGACCGTGCACGAGCATTCCATCAGCGCACCCGACACGCTGGTCGGCACCGTCGCCTACATGGCCCCCGAGCAGCTCCTCGGCCACGGCGCGAGTAAGGCCAGCGACATCTACGCCCTGGGGTTGACGCTCCTCGAAGCGCTCACGGGCCACCGGGAGTACGGGGGAACGCCCGTGGAGATCGGCACCGACCGCCTCCTGCACGCGCCGGGGATTCCCGAGGGGCTGCCGGACGACCTCGCCCGCCTGCTGAAGGCCATGACCGCCCGGGATCCCGCGGTACGTCCCGATGCCGCCGCCGTCCACCAGCGCCTGGAGGACATCGCGCACGCCCCGCGATCCCGGACCGAACGGAGCGCGCCGGCCACGGACACCTCTACGCACCGCTCGCCATGGCGGCCGCTCGCAGCGGAGGGTCGTCGCGCCGAACCCGCACGAACGCCCGGACCGGCGCATCGCAGGGCTGCGCGTCGTCGGCGCGGGGCTCGCTTGGGCCTCGTGGCGGTCGGTGTCGCGGGAGCCTGCACGCTGGTGATGGGCCGCATCCCCGCAGGGGAGAACGGGACGCCGGCCCCCGTGCCGGTCCAGGAGCAGCCGGCGGCTTCGGACAACACCGCGCCGGCAGGTCCCCGGCCGGTGTCGCCCGCACCGCTGCCCCTCGCGACACCATCCGCCGCACCGGGGCTCCAGGCGTCCACGCGTGAGCCGCAGCCGGGCGGCGAGCGCCTTCCGGCGAACGTGCCGGGTGCGGCGAAGACGAAGGACACCCCGGGGAAGGCGAAGGGCAAGAAGAACAAGGGTCGGTGATCGACTCCGTTCCTCGCCGTCCCCTGCCCGTTACCGCGGCCCGGGGTAGCCCCGGTCGCCTTCGGAACGGGCTCGGTTCCCGTCCGGCTGCCCGGGCGGCTGGAGGCCCAGCATGTCGAGGAACGAGGCCAGTTCGCCGGGCCCGGTGGTACAGGAGTCGATGACTTCCTGGGCGCGCTCGTGAGGGTCGG
The DNA here is from genome assembly GCF_018614135.1 of Streptomyces sp. ISL-66. Classification (GTDB taxonomy): domain Bacteria; phylum Actinomycetota; class Actinomycetes; order Streptomycetales; family Streptomycetaceae; genus Streptomyces. Next base: position 54,761 of record NZ_JAGGOW010000067.1, on the reverse strand, counting down.
TGACGCCCGGGAAGGTGCTCCGGCTCCGGTGCCGGGCCGAGGCGCCGCCGGCGGACCCGCCCTGCCGGCCGGGGTGCGACCGGTACCCGGAGGCGGACACGCAGACGGCTCCGGTGCCTGCGGCACGGCTGCGCCGCACGCCGCGCGCAACGACGGCAAGGGCTTCCGTGAGGAAGTGGGGGCCGAGCGGGGGCGGCCGAAGGGGCAAGCCGACGGGGAACCGCGGGACGCTGCGACGCCGGCCCGTCACGGGGTGCTCCGCGTCGTCTCGCTCGCGTCCTCACGGGTGGCAGCCGGATCCGCGAGGCCGCCCCTGGTGCGCCGGCCCATCTGAGTCCATTCGGCGAACCACCAGGCGCCGGCTATCACGGCCCCCCACACCAGCCCGCTGAGCAGGGCCATACGCCAGGATGCGTCCTCGCTCACCCGCTCGACGTATGTCAAGGCCGCCCAGCTGAGGGCAAGCGCAGCAATCGTACGAACACGTCGGTGCTTGAACATGCGGCCCTCCTACCCCAGCCGTGTCGGCTAAACGGGAGCCGCACAGGTTGTCCGGCGGCGGATTCCCGCTCGCGCCGATAAAGAACAGTCAATTGTGGTGTGCATGGCCGGGGCGTTCTCGGGCAGGTGATGCCTCGGAGGTTGATAACTATGGTTCCCCTGCTTCTTGTTCTTCTGCTTGTCCTGATTCTCGCCGGTGCGGGTTTCGCGGTCAAAATTCTCTGGTGGGTCGCTATCGCGGTCCTCGTGCTCTGGCTGATCGGTTTTGTCGCCCGCCCGAAGGGCAGTAGCGGACGGTGGTATCGCTGGTAGCTGATTCGCAGAGTCGCAGTTCAGCTGTGGTATGGCGGTGGCCTGTCACCCCCCGATCTGGGGGTGACAGGCCACCGCCATGTCGCCAGGTGCGGAGTTCTGTTCTCGCGCTGACAGGTGACCTCGGATATCGGGGGGTGCGATACACGGCACAGGGCAAGCGAGGAATGGGTCGGAACGCGAAGTTCGCCGTGAATGCAGGGAAAAGAGTGCGGTAGGGACTGCGGTGGGGGCTGCGGTGGGGGCTGCGGTATGGATTTCTTTCCCTTCCGCCTCCCTTGACGGGAGAAGTTGATTTTCGCATAACGGAGAGTTGTTGGGATTACCGCGGGACCGTCGGACGTCTGGGCGGGTCGGACGGCGACAAACTGTGGTCTCCGCCCGCTGTTGTGCCCTCCGTCGACGCTCTTTCCCAGCAGAGCGGGTCACCGTGGTGTCAGCGGAGCCGAGTCCAGCTCGCTCCGTGTCTCCCGGGCGCGGTGCGCCAGCCGGCGGGCGGCGTGCACACTGCGTCGCGCCAGGCAGAGCTCACCCGCCGAGACGTGGCAGGTCGGGCAAGGCTCGGCGAACGCGCCGTGCCGGAAACGGCGGTGCGTCTCGTAGGCGGCATCCAGCATCGCGTCGAGCGCCGAAGGCGGGAGACCGACGGCTGTACGGGCGGCTGCGCGCACCGTCCGGCACGGAGTGGCCAGGACCGGGGTAGTGCTCATGAAGGCATCTCCTCGTGCGACGGGGGCGTACGCGGGTCCTTGCCCTCCAGTCGAGGGGGCGGGGCGTAGTTGTCCCGTGTACCCGCGCTACCGCGGCTCAGACGCGAGACCGTGCGCGTTCGTGGCGCCGTGTTGCCCGCCGGACGTCTCTTCGGCCGCGAAGGAGGGGGAGGCGAGGGCCTGGTCTCCCAGGGTTCGGATCTCGTCCAGCAGCCGGGCGTTGGTGATGCCCTTGACGAGATATCCGGCGACGCCGGCGGCAGCCATCGCATTGCGCGACCCTTGGTCGCCGTACGCGGAGAACGCCACGACGCGTACGCCGGGGACGCTGCGGACGATCTCCTGGGCGGTGTACGGGCCGCCGCCGGGGAAACGCACGTCGAGTACCACGACGTGCGGGCGGTGGGCGCGGGCGAGAGCGATCGCCTGGTCGGCATCGGCGGCACTGCCGACCAGGGTGAGGTCGTGCTGGGCGCGGACGACGTCGGCCAGGGCCGCGCGCAGCACGTCGTTGTCGTCGCAGACCAAGACCCGCAGGGGATGCGGGGGAGTGGCGGGCTGAGTCATGAGGGCCTTGGGGGGGCGGTGTGGGAGTCGAAGCTCTTGGCGAGAGCTCCGGGCAGCGGTTCGTCCAGCGCGGCGGTGGGCAGGTCGGGCACCCAGAACTCCACGGTGGTGCCGGTGCCCGGCTCGCTGCGCAAGGTCCACCATCCGCCGGCGGTCTCGGCCCGCTCGCGCATCTCGATCAGCCCGAAGTGTTCGTACAGGCGATGGGTGATCGCGGCCTGCCCGGTGCCGTCGTCGACGACCCGCACGAGCAGGCCTTGATCCTCGGTGGTGACGCTGACGCGCACCGTGCGCGCTCCGGCGTGCTTGCGTACGTTGAGCAGCGCCTCCTGCACGATACGGAAGATGGTGATCGCGGTTTCGGGGGCCGGCTCGTTCGCCAGAGTGTGCTCGATGGACGACTGCAGGCCCCAGCTGCCGACCACGACGTCGTTGAGGTGCTGCGACAAGGACTCGATCAGCCCGTGCCGGTCGATGCCCGGCGGCTGGAGCCGGAAGGTGAGGTTGCGCAGGCGGTCCACCGCCTCACGTACCGACGCGTCGAGTTCGGAGAGGTCGCGGGCGTGCGGCTCCCCGGCTCGTTCGGCGAGGAGTTGCAGCCGCATGCCGACCGCGACCATGGCCTGGATGGAGTCGTCGTGCACGTCCCAGGCGATGCGGCGGCGTTCCAGCTCTTGTGCTTGTACCAGGTGGGCGAAGAGGCGGCGGCGTTCGGTGAGTGCCTGCTCCGCGGCACGGCGCTCGGTCATGTCGCGGGTGACCTTGCCGAAGCCGCGCAGTTCGCCGGTGGCGTCGAACAGAGGGGTGATCACCACGTTTGCCCAGAAGCGGGACCCGTTCTTGCGGATACGCCAGCCTTCGTCCTCGAGCCGGCCTTCCTGGATGGCTGCTTCCAGCTCCCAGTGGGGTTTGCGGGCGGCGATGTCCTCGGGCGGGTAGAAGACGGAGAAGTGCTTGCCGATGATGTCCGTGGCGCTGTAGCCCTTGATGCGTTCGGCACCCGCGTTCCAGGTGGACACGTGTCCCTGGGGATCGAGCATGAAGATGCCGTAGTCCAGGACGCTGGTGACCAGCAGCGTGAACGCGGTCTCCGTCGGGGCCAGGGGGCCGCCGTCTTCGGCGGAGCTCGTTCCACTCATCGCAGCAGGCCCTCGCGACGGGCCACGGCGACCGCTTCCAACTGGGAGCGGGCACCGAGCTTCTCCAGGACGCGCTGTACGTGGTTCCTGGCGGTGTTGAGCGCTACGCCGAGCCGCCGGCTGATCTCCGCGGCGCCCAGCCCCTCGCCCAACAGACTGAGGGTCTCCCGCTCGCGCGGGGTGAGCCTCGCGCCCACATCGGCGGTCCGGCCGGTCAGTCGATCCAGCACCCCGCCGAGCAGACCCTCGCTGAAGGCAACCTCGCCTGCGGCCACCCGGCGCACACCGTCTTGCAGCTCCCGCAGATTGCCGATCTTGAGGATGAGCCCCGAGGCGCCGGCTTCGGCGACGCGGGCGGCCACGGCCGGGCTCGCCTCCCCCGTCAGCACCAGCACCCGGGTGCCGGGGGCCGCGGCCTTGAGCGGACCGATGGCGTCGATCCCGTCACCGTCGGGCAGACGCCGGTCCAGCACCACCACGGCAGGGCGCAGTCGCGCGGCATCGGTCAGCGCGTCCTGGACCGACAGGCTCCGGCCGACCACCTCCAGATCGTCGGTGCGGTCCATCGCGAGCCGGATCGCCTCGGCCACCATGTCATGGTCCTCGACCAGCAGAATGCTGATACGGCCACTGGCGGTGCGTGGCACGGTGCCCAGCGCGCTGTGGGGACTCGATGACATCACATGGTCCTCGGAGGTAGACGCGGCACGGTGTCTGCGAACCACTTGTCGACACCCGCCAGAAAGAACAGGCGAGCCACTTGCGTGCGGGCGCCCACCACGCACAGCTCGCTGCCGACTCTACCGGCCCTCATCCGGGCCTCCAGCAGCCCGTTCAGTCCCGCGCAGTCGCAAAAGAGCAGGCTCTTCAGGTCGAGCACGATACGGCCCGGCCGCCGCGCGAAGCAGTCGGCGAGAGCGGCACGCAACTGGCCAGTGCCGTCCAGATCCAACGCACCGCTCAATTGCAGGGCACATACATCGGCATCAAGCACCGTGGTGACCGCGAACACGGGACCCGTCACGGTCGACCTCCTCGTACGGCAAGCCTGTTCTGGGCAACGGACACCACTAGAGGGTAGTGAATCTGCACTAGAAGCAGTACCCAATCAAAGCGACGTGTGGCATCAGGGAGGGAGGAATCACCGCAAAGACTCGAAAGGGCCAGTGGTCCGCACCAGTCGAGCAGCGCAACGGTGCACGGGAGAGGGCTACTTGGGCGGGCCTGAGCGGGGCACCCCCCGGTGAGGGCAGAACGATGCGTAGGCCTGAACGGCGCGAACGGGATATGTATCCTGTCCCCGGGAGCTCACGCGACTAAAGGTCCGGCAGTGCGACGGGCCGCGGGCTCGTCGCGGTTGGCGCAATGGGTCAACGGCAGCGGGCATCACCTGATCGGTGAGGCACACCGCGTAGGGGAGAGGGGAGTCGCGATGGAACTCCCGCGGGTCACGGAGCACGACACCCGCCCGAAGCAGGTGTGCATGAACTTCGACGGCGCTTCGGGCTGCATCGCCGCAGCGCGAGATGCCGCCGCCGCGTTTCTGGACGATCAGGCCCCGGCCGCCCATCCCACCTTTCACGACGACGTCCTGCTGGTCGTCTCCGAACTGGTGACGAACGCCGTTCGCCATGCCCCCGGGCCCCTGATCTTCGGCCTGGCCCTGCTTCGGGACCGGATCGAGATCACCGTGCGGGACACGGACCACGCAATTCCTGCCGCCCGCACCCCGGACCTGTACGGCGGTCGCGGATGGCCCATCGTCCAGCGCCTTGCCTGCGATGTGCAGGTCATCCGCCACGACGACGGCAAAACCGTCCGTGCGGAACTCGCGTGGTAGCCGCGCACCATCCTGCGCAGCGGCTCGGGGCCGTAACCCGGGTGGCAGGCGGTGGCCGTCCGACGGCGGGGTTCAACCGTGATCAGCAGGGTAGGTGGCGGCCATCTGACGGATCGGTTGCCTGCCCGGCACGGGCGTTCTCGACGACTCCGTACCCGCCTGCCAGTGAACCTCGCAGACGAGGGGGAGGGGCCTGCCGGTGAGAGCTGCGGAGTCCGCTGCTCACACCTGTGACTGCCGGCTTTTGTTGGTGGGCCGCGCGCCCCAGTAGCCGAATCGTGCAGTGGCCCAGTCCGCCCCCGGGGGCGGACTGGGCCACTGCGGCGCGGACGCCCGGTATTACGCTGCCGCGGCGACCGGCGCCGAGGCAGCCGAGAGCGCGGCGGCGGCCAGGCGGCGGGTGGGACGGACGGTCAGACCCTCGGCCATCGTCTGCGCCTCCAGCGCCCGGCGCGTTTCGGCGGTCGCCGCGACGACGGCCAGCGGCGCGCCCGCGGAGCGGCACATGCGCCGGGTCCGTACGACGGTGCTCACCGCGGCGTTGCTCAGCGGCGCGTCCGAGAGTTCCAGCATGACGGGTGCGGAGCGGTGGGCGGCGAGGTATCCGTCGATCGCCCAGGCGGCCGCGGCCCGGCCGGCGATGTCCAGGTCGGCTCGCAACCGAATGATCAGCACACCGTTCTCGGTCACGTTGAAGGGCAGCACGGACACTCCTTGTCTTCGCGATCACATCGGCTGAGCAGTGCGCGGATGCCCGCGTCTCGGGCCGGTATGCGCGTTCCTTCACGGTCCGGATCACCGGCTGGGGTGGAGCACGGGCGGATGAACACCCCGTTCCCGGGGCGCCGCTCCGACGAGGGGCGGCAGACCCGGCTCCGTGCGCGGTCTGCGCCGGGCGCCCTCGGCGGGTTGAGTGAACGAGAAGGGGAAGAAGCGAGTCATGAGGGAAGAGGAGGTGCCGGATACGCCACGCCGCACGGCCGGTCTGAAGTGCGAGGACGCCCGGTTGATCGCCCGCGACGTCCTGGCGGTGAGCGGCCTGGGGGAGCGCCTGGTGAACGACGTCCTGCTGGTCGTCTCCGAGCTCGTCTCCAACGCCGACCGCCACGCCGGCGGCGCCAGCGACTTCCGCGTCCGGCCTCTCGCGGACTGTGTGGTGGTCGAAGTGTCGGACAGGTCCCCGGCGTCGCCCCGCACGCCGGGAACACCCCTTGACGTACCGGGAGGGTTCGGCTGGCTGCTGGTCAATCGGATCGCCGACCGTACGGAGATCCGACCCCATGGCGGCGGCAAGACGATCACGGCGTTCATCCCGCTCCCCGCTACCCCCTGAACCACCGTCGGCTGTCCTGCCCGAGGACGAGGAACCCTGCGAAGGCCGTGCAGCCGGAATCCGGGACATCACGCGGGGACCTGTTCATCGACGCCTTGTCCTTCCGGGCCGGTCCGTCCGGGGCGTAGCGGTCGAGCCGAGCAGTGACGGGTGTGGCCGCGACACCGTGCAGGAGTACCGACAGCAGGACGGCGAAGGTCACCGTCGCCCACAACTCACAAGCGGGGGCGGCGAATTCCGCCTCGCCCAGGGCGTACGCGAGGTAGAAGAACGAACCGACGCCCCGGATGCCGAAGAACGCGATGGCTGCTCGCTCTTTGCCGGCGGCCTTGCCGCCGATCTGGACGGCCCAGGCGACGGCCGGGCGGATCAGCAGGAAGAGCACGAGCCCGAGAACCCCTCCGCGCCAGGACAGTGCGGCGAGGCCGCCGTCGGCGATGAAGCCGCCGACGAGGAAGAGGGTGACGGCGGTCAGGAGCCTTTCGACCTTGCCCAGCCCAGCAGTCGCCACGTCGTCGACCAGGTGCGCAGGCCCGACGGGCGGTTGATGGCAAGACCCGCGCCCATCAGCGCGACCACGAAGCAGACCTCCGAGAGGTGTTCCACGACGCCGCGGTGCCGGACGGGGTCGAGCGTCGGGAGCGCGTCAAGCGGCAGCGGGAACACCAGGAACCGCTCACCATTCCCTTGTGAAACCGTGTCGGGACCCGCCTTACCTACCCGATCGTGCAACGGGCAGCCCGAGCACACCCCTGCGGCTTCGGCGGCTGGACCCGTTCCTCAACCCCCCGAACGCTGGCCTCGGTACCGACCGGTGCCACGCACCCGCGACCGCCGCGCCGAAAATTCTTTTTTGGTGACGCAGGCATGGGGTGCCGGGACAGGGGCACGCGGAAGACCGAGCGGAACGCGACGCTGTCCGCTGCACGACATCGGAAATGGAGGGGCGGCAGGGGGATCCCTTGTCGTCCTCCGCTTACCGGAGGAGTTGTTTTCGCGTGACTGAGCATGTGTGGAGTTACAAGTCCACCTCGGGCCATCTGGCCGGGACCGATCTGACCGGTTTCAAGGTCGAGGCGGTCGACGGTGACATCGGCAAGGTGGACAAGCACTCCGACGAGGTCGGTGACGCCTACCTGGTCGTGGACACCGGCGTCTGGATCTTCGGCAAGGAGGTCCTGCTGCCGGCGAGCACGGTCCTGCGGGTCGACCCGCAGGACAGGAAGGTCTACGTGGACCGGACCAAGGAGCAGATCAAGAGCGCTCCCGAGTTCCACCGGGACAAGCACCTCGGCGACGCGGGTTACCACGAGGAGCTGGGCACGTACTACGGCACCGGCGCCCCCTTCGGAGGCCGCCCCGCCTGACCTTCTGCGTGAGGGGGTCCGGACTCCGCGAGTCCGGACCCCCTCAGGCGTTTCCCCTGCCAGGGCCGACGGCCTCCTGTGCGGCGCCAACCAGCCTGATCGGTACGCCAGAAGCAACAGCTCGCACAGATCAAGGAGAGGGCACACCGATGACGAACCAGCCCCACACGAACGGCTCCACCTCCTCGTCCGAGGAACTGCGGCACCGGACCGAGCGCACGCGCGATGAGCTCGGCCGGACCGTCGAAGCACTTGCGGCCAAGGCCGACGTCAAGGTACGGGCCGAGGAGAAGGCCGCCGACGTCAGGGCGCACGCCATGGACGTGGCGGCCGGCGCCCGGGCTCAGGCCCAGGACCTCATGGAACAAGCCAGGGAGAAGGCGTCCGGGATGACGGAACAGGCCGCGCATTTCATGAAAGGCAGGACACCGGAGCCGGTACTCGGCGAGGCGGACCGGTTGGCCACCAGGGTGCGGGCCAACCGCACTCCGCTGATCGCCATCGGATCGGTCTTGATCGTCATCCTTCTGGTGCGCCGCGGCCGGGGGTCGCAAGTGAAGGCGTCCACGGCGGCGTACAGGCCGGTCGGGCTGGCACTGGGGGCGGCAAGCGGCCTGCTCGCCGGGATGGCGTTCAAACAGGCCTGGAAGGTGATCGAAGGAGAAGGTGACGCCCCGAACGCCACCGATGAGGACCGCTCCTGGAAGGAGATCCTCATAGCCGCCGCCCTCCAGGGCGCGATCTTCGCCGTCGTCAGGGCGGCCGTCGAACGGTCAGGGGCCCTCGCGACGCAGCGGGTCACGGGCACCTGGCCGGGGTAGGCGACGTGCCGCTCGCCGTCCGGGGCCCCTCTCGACGGGCCCCGGACGGCGTGCCGAGGCGGCGGAAGCGCGACCCGAAGCGCCGGGGTCATCGACCGGTGGGCCTGCCGGACTTCAGCCGGGACGCGTCGATCTCCGCCCAGACGGCCTTGCCGTGTTCGTGCGCGCGCGAGCCCCAGCAGTCGGACAGGCGGTCCACGATGTGGAGGCCGTGGCCGCCCGGGATGCCGCGCTGCGGGGCGGGGTGACGGCTGGGCAGGGTGGTGGTGCCGTCGTAGACCTCGATGAGCAGGGTTTCTCCGGCCGTGAGTACGAGCTCGTGACAGCCGCCCGCGTGCAGGGAGGCGTTGGTCAGCAGCTCGGACGCGAGGAGAAGGGTGTCCTCGGTGGTCGCGGTCCCGTCCCACCCCCAGTCGCGCAGGGCCCCGCGCGTGAAGTCGCGGCCTTTGGCCACGGCGCCGCGGACGCCCGTCAGGGCGAGCCTGCGGCGCTGTCCCGCGGGGGGCAGGCCCGCGCTCGACGGATCACCCACTTCAGGTCCGATGGTCTCCACCGAGGTCTTTCACCCCCACGTCGGTACTGGTCTGTGCTTCCTGGCCCGGCCCACGACAGTCTAGGCGACCCCCGTTCTCACGGCGTTGCCGTGGTGAGCCGCGGGGCGAAGCCCGTGCCCATGGCACGGGCCCGGGTCAGACCTCCGTGGGAGCAGGGGGAGGCGGGGTGCGTCGCCCACCGGTGAGGGCCGGTTCGGGCAAGGGGAGGTCGCATTCGGAGGAGACCCCGGGCCGAACGAGCGGCCCGCTGCCGCCCAGCCGCGCTCCGGCCAGGTCCCGCGGCGGCTGGGCGGTCAGCGGTGTCGCGCCCCGGCCCAGGCGCCCCAGGTCACTTCCCTACTCCGCGAGCATGCCGGCGCGCAGCCGGGCCAGCGTGCGGGACAGTATGCGCGACACCTGCATCTGGGAGATGCCCAGCTCGGCGCCGATCTCGGCCTGGGTCTGCTCCTGGCCGAAGCGCATCCGCAGGATGAGCCGGTCGCGCTCCGCCAACTGCCCCAGCAGGGGCGCGAGGGTGTGGAAATCCTCGAAGAGCTCCATGCCGGAGTCGACCTCGCCGAGGCGTTCCGCGAGCGGCCGCGAAGTCCCGCTCGCCGAGGAGGCCGCGTCGCCGTCCGAGACGACGGTGTCGAGCGAACCGCTCGTGTAACCGTTCGCGGCAACCAGCCCGTCGATGACCTCGTCCTCGGACAGCTCCAGGTGGTGGGCGAGCTCCTTCACCGTCGGCGCCCTGCCCAGGACGTCGCTCAGGGCCTCCTGGGCCTTGGCGAGTTCCATACGCAGCTCCTGAAGCCGGCGCGGTACGTGCACGGCCCACGTGGTGTCACGGAAGAAGCGCTTGATCTCACCGATGATGTAGGGGAGCGCGAGCGTGGAGAATTCGACGTCCCGCTGGAGGTCGTAGCGGTCGATGGCCTTGATCAGGCCGATGGTCCCCACCTGGATGATGTCGTCCATGTCGAGACCGCCGCCGAGCACGCGGGCCCGGAAGCGCCGTGCCGCGAACTGCACGAGCGAGAGGTTCATCTCGATCAGGGTGTTGCGCGTGTACTGGTACTCGCGCGTGCCCTCCTCCAGGATGCGCAGCCTCGCGAAGAAGTGCCGCGACAGTTCACGGGCGTCGGCCGGGGCCACCTCGCGGGCGTTCTCGACCTCGACGCGGTCCGTGTCCTGCGGTGGCGCTCCCACCAGGCCCCGGTCATCACAAGCAGGAGCTTGCACGTCTGTAGCACGAATGGGTCCCATGACGGTGGCCGAGCGAGACATGTGGCCACTCCCCTCCCAATTGACTGACGGCTGCTCGGGCGCGTGTGCCCCGGTTCATCGGTCCTACACCCTTCGCACGGTACCTCTTCGTTTCCCGGACCACGTGGTGCGTACCGGGGGCCGTACGCACCGTGCGGCGGCATCGTCGATCGAGCGACCAGGCATACTCCCTTGACGACGACGTTACAGGTGGCGAGCCGGGAGGCGGGCATGACCGGAGCAGGGGACGCATTCCAGACAGGTGTGGTCCGGGACGGCTACCCGGCGGGCACCGGGTGGGTGGTGGCGGCCCGCGGAGAGCTGGACCAGGACACGCTGGCTCCGCTGGCGGAGGCGCTTGCCTCCGCCGCGAACCGGTGCCCGCTGGTGGTTCTGGACGCCGGTGCCATCACCTTCGGGGACTCCTCCTTCCTGAACCTCCTCCTTCGGTTCCACCACCTAACGGCCCTGCGCATCGCCGCCCCCAGCGAGCAGTTGCGCCGGCTCTTCGCCGTAACCGGGGCCGATACGGTCCTTTCCGTCCATGCGAGCGTGGAGGACGCCCTCGGGGTCTGAACGGCGCCCACCGGTCAGCCGGCGTACGGGCCGTTGGAGGCGGAAGCCGAGCTGCGCGGGCGCCGCCGCGCCGCTCTTCGTCCTCGCTCCGGCGAACGTCGAACGGAACCGTGCGCAAGTTCTTCCGCGCTGGCAGGAGTGCTGCTACTTTCCGTCGAAACCGGGACGAACGGCGCAAGTTGGCCGCGCGGGACCGGTTGCAGAGGAGGGGCACGTGCGCCGCATGACGGCCCGGCCCGGCAACGCACATCAGGCACGACCGCTTCGTCTGCTTCGATGTCGCGGTGCCAAGGCCGAGTTGGAGATCCTGGGGCACCTCAACCATTCCATGGACGTGCGCGAAGGTCCCGTCGCGGTCTTCGAGCAGGTCCTGTCGATGACCGCCAAGCTCAAGGCGTCCGGCCTGGCCGACGGACTGGACGGCGCGGGCATCGGCGTACCGGGCCCGGTCCCCTTTCCCGAGGGCGTCCCGGTGGCCCCTCCCATCATGCCCGGATGTGTCGCGGCGGTGGCCTGGGGCATCGCGGCCGCCGCGGCCAGCAGCGTGGCGCCGGGGAGCGCGACGCGGCGGAGCAGCGGGCGGGTGTGGCGGTGTGCATGAAGAAGGCGCAACGTGCCTCCCAAAGGGCCTGCGCGCGAGCGGAGTTGACCGTGCGGGCTGTGGTGCGGGCGGTACTTGTGTGCCGTGTGCCTCCCCACTCACGCAGGCGGTTGACGTCATGTCAACATCCCGTTTGGTATCCCTCGGAACCGCCGCCGCGCATCCCGGACGTTGCGGTCATTGACCCCGCGCCCGCGGGGAGACGAGGATCCCGGTATGACGCCAGTGCGGAAGAACACGGTCGACGGACTGGTCCACGACAGCGCGCTGCGCGTCCCGGACCGGACGGCGGTCCGCTACCGCGAGCGGACCTGGACCTACGCGGAGCTCGACGCGGCCGTCTCCACCGGCGCGCACGTGCTGCGCGAGCGGTACGGACTGGCGCAGGGGGACCGGGTCGCGACCTTCGCGCACAACTCCGACGCCTACCTCGTCGCGTTCCTCGCCTGCGCGCGCGCCGGGCTCACGCACGTCCCCGTCAACCAGAACCTGACCGGGGAGGACCTCTCGTACATCCTGGAGAACTGCGCGAGTTCGCTGGTCCTCGCGGACCCGGACCTGACCGGCCGGATCCCCGCCGGGTTCACGGTGCGGCCGCTGCGCGACGCCCCCGGCTCCTTCCTCGCGGAACTCGCCGAACCGGCGCCGTACGCCGCCGGCGCCGGTGCCGATGTCGGCGCCTATGCCGGTGTCCGCGCCGGCACCGGTGACCCGTCCCGGCTGGTGCAGCTGCTGTACACCTCTGGGACGACTGCCCTACCCAAGGGCGCGATGATGACCCACGAGGCGCTGTGCCACGAGTACGAGAGCGCGATCGCGGCCCTCGCCCTGGGGGAGGAGGACCTGCCGGTCCACTCCCTGCCCCTGTACCACTCGGCACAGATGCACGTGTTCCTGCTTCCGTACCTGGCGGTCGGCGCGCGGAACACGATCGTGGACTCGCCGGTCGCGGCGGAGATCTTCGACCTGGTGGAGGCGGGGGAGGCGGACAGCCTGTTCGCGCCGCCGACGGTGTGGATCGGGCTGGCGAACCACCCCGACTTCGCGGTCCGTGACCTGTCCGCGCTGCGCAAGGCGTACTACGGGGCGTCGGTCATGCCGGTGCCCGTCCTGGAACGGCTGCGCGGTGAAGGACGTCATCAACTCGGGTGGCGTCCTGGTCGCCTCCCGGCAGGTCGAGGACGTCCTGTACGCCCATCCGGGCGTGGCGGAGGCGGCGGTGGTCGGCCTGCCGGACGAGCGGTGGATCGAGGCGGTCACGGCGGTGGTGGTCCCGCGCGACGGCGTGACGGAGGCGGAACTGCTCGCGTACGCCCGCGAGCGACTGGCCCACTTCAAGGCCCCGAAGCGCGTGGTCTTCGTGGACTCCCTTCCCCGCAACGCGAGCGGGAAGATCCTCAAGCGCACCCTCCGCGACCACCTCTCCAACCCCGCCTGACCGCTCCCTTCCCTCCGGGTGCGGACCGGTCGGTGTGCCCGGTCACTCCTCCGGGAGGAGGCCGGTGGTGCGCAGGCGGCGGAGGGTGAGGTGTTCGTGGACCAGGCGGCCCACCAGCGCGCCGCCGTAGACCACGAAGCCGACGCCGACCAGCCACGACTGGACGACCAGGAGGGTGCCGAAGGGGCCGTACGTCACGGCGTTGGAGGCGATCAGCGGGGAGAAGACCAGCTGCGAGAAGATCCGCAGGCCGAGGAGGCCGAGGCTGGTGGCCACCGCGCCCGGGAGCAGCGCGCGCCAGCGGACCCGGCCCCCGAGCAGGAGCCGCTGGGAGCTCCAGAAGAACAGGCAGGTGCCGATGACGTCGCCCGTGGTGCCCAGGATCGTGCCGGGCGCGTCCTCGGAGGGGGTGGGGATGAGGACCAGCAACGCGAGGTAGCAGACGAGCAGGCCGAGCCAGACGACGTGCCGCCACATGGTGTGCCAACGGGCCGTCGGGAGGTCCCAGACCTTCTCGTAGCCCGTCTGCACGGCGGAGCCGAAGGTCAGGCCGAAGACCGCCAGCGCGGCCAGACCGAAGGCGGTGGTCCGCTCCAGCGCGAGGTCCGCGGCGCCGAACAGCATCTCGACCCGCTCCCGGGAGTACGTCGTCACCCCGAGGGCCTGGCCCAGCCAGCGTCCGAAGCCGGAGCCGCTGCCGGGCGCGGCGGCCGCGACGACGACCAGCAGCGGCACCAGGGTCAGGAAGCCGAGGGCCGCGAAGCCCATCGCCCGGTGCATCAGCTCCACCTCCCGGCCACGGCTCCAGGCCAGACCGGCCGGGGAGGCCCGCAGTCGGTCGGGGAGCTTCCGGAAGATCGAGGTCACGCCTTTCCCCTACCCGGACGGACCCGCCCGCTCCCGGCAGGCCCCCCGAAGTGGGCCCGAAGGGGTGGTTTCGGCGACGGGTCCGGCGGCGCGTCCGGGTACGCGGCTCAGGCCTCCCGGAGGTCCACCAGCCGCTTCATCTTTCCGACCGACCGCTCCAGGGTCTGCGGATCCACCACCTCCACCGCCACCGAGACGCCGATGCCCTCCTTGACGGCCCGGACCACGGCCGCCGCCGCGGCCTCCCGCTGACCGGCATCGCTCTCCCGGCGCGCCTCCACCCGTACGGTCAGGGCGTCCAGGCGGCCCTCCCGGGTCAGGCGGAGCTGGAAGTGGGGGGCCAGGGCGGGGGTGCGCAGGAGCACCTCCTCGATCTGGGTGGGGTAGAGGTTCACCCCGCGCAGGATGATCATGTCGTCGCTGCGGCCGGTGACCTTCTCCATCCGGCGGAAGGCCGGGCGGGCGGTGCCGGGCAGCAGCCGGGTCAGATCCCGGGTGCGGTAGCGGATGACGGGCATCGCCTCCTTGGTGAGCGAGGTGAACACCAGCTCCCCGGACTCGCCCTCGGGCAGCACGGCGCCCGTCAGCGGGTCGACGACCTCCGGGTAGAAGTGGTCCTCCCAGACGTGCAGGCCGTCCTTGGTCTCGGCGAACTCCTGCGCGACGCCGGGGCCCATCACCTCGGACAGGCCGTAGATGTCCACCGCGTCGATGTCCAGCCGCTCCTCGATCTCGCGGCGCATCTCCTGCGTCCACGGCTCGGCGCCGAACATCCCCGTGCGGAGCGAGGTGGAGCGGGGGTCGATGCCCTGGCGCTCCATCTCGTCCAGCAAGGTGAGCATGTAGGACGGGGTGACCATGATGATCTCCGGCCGGAAGTCCTGGATCAGGCGGACCTGGCGGTCCGTCATCCCGCCCGAGGCGGGCACGACCGTACAGCCCAGGCGTTCCGCGCCGTAGTGGGCGCCCAGGCCTCCGGTGAACAGGCCGTACCCGTAGGCGATGTGGACCATCTGGCCCGGTCTGCCGCCCGCCGCGCGGATCGAGCGGGCGACCACGTCCGCCCACGTGGACAGATCGCCCTCGGTGTACCCGACGACGGTCGGCCGGCCGGTGGTGCCGCTGGACGCGTGGATGCGCCGCACCTCGGGACGGGGGACGGCGAGCATGCCGAAGGGGTACTGGTCGCGCAGGTCGCTCTTGGTGGTGAAGGGGAAGAGGGCGAGATCGGCGAGGGAGCGGCAGTCGTCGGGATGCAGGCCGGCCTTGTCGAAGGACTGCCGGTAGAAGGGCACCCGCTCGTACGCCCGGTGCAGGGTCGCGCGCAGCCGGGTCAGCTGGAGGGCGGCCAGCTCGTCCCGGCTCAGCCGCTCGCCCTCGTCCGCCTCGTCCGCCCCGCGCCCGGCGGCATCGCCGCCGTGGCCCCACGCATCGCGCCCCTTCGGGAACGTGCTCATGCCGCCCACCCCTCTTCGAGTCAACCGACCGATCATTCGGTAGATTGCCGGAGTGCGGCGCCCAAATCAATTACTCGAACGGGTGATCGCCTGCCGGGGTTGCTGCCATGTCGATCTCCACCCCCGAGGCGTCCGCGGCCTTCGCCGCCTCCGGAGCCTTCCACCCGCCCGCCACCCGTCCGGGTCCCGGCCCTCGCGCGCACCCGCGGGCGGTCAGCGCGTCGCGTCCGCGTCCGCCTCCGTCGCCACCGACTTCGCCCACCGGTAATCCGCCTTGCCGCTCGGGGAGCGCTGGACGGCAGAGGTGATGACGAGCTGCCGCGGGATCTTGTAGCCCGCGAGCTTGGTGCGGCAGTGGGCCTGGATCTCCTCCAGCGTCGGCTCGGGGGCGCCGTCCCGGATCTGGACCACCGCGGCGACGTGGCTGCCCCACGTCGGGTCCGCGACCCCGGCCACCAGGGCGTCGTACACGTCCGGATGGGACTTCAGCGCCTGCTCGACCTCCTCCGGATACACCTTCTCGCCGCCCGTGTTGATGCACTGCGAACCGCGGCCGAGGACGGTGACGATGCCCTGCTCGTCCACGGTCGCCATGTCACCCAGCAGCACCCACCGCTCCGATCCCTTCTGGAAGAAGGTTTCGGCGGTTTTGACGGGGTCGTTGTAGTAACCCAGCGGGACGTACCCGCGCTGCGCGAGCCGCCCCGGTTCGCCGATCGGCACCGGCTCGTGGGAAACCGGGTCGACCACTTGCGTACGCTCGTTGACCTCCAGCCGGAAGCCCCTCTCGGGGCTGGAGTCGTTCGTGGCGCGCCCGTTGGAGCCGGATTCGGACGAGCCGAAGTTGTTCAGGAGCAGCACGTTCGGCACGAGCTTCTGGAACTCGGCGCGCACGGTCTCCGACATGATCGCGCCGGACGAGGAGACGCTGAACAGGGACGACAGGTCCGTTCCCTTCAGCGGGCCGTTCAGGGCGTCGATGAGCGGCCGCAGCATGGCGTCGCCCACCAGCGACACGCTGGTGACCCTCTCCTTCTCTATCGTGCGCAGCACCTCCTCGGGGGCGTACTTGCGGTGGATGACCACCCGCTGCCCGTAGTTGAAGGCGATGAAGGAGGTCAGCGTGGACGTGCCGTGCATCAGCGGGGGAGCCGGGAAGAAGGTGAGCCCGGGGCCGCGCGCCGCGACCCGCTCCGCCAGCTCCTCGGGCCGCTTCACCGGCTCGCCGGACGGTTCGCCGCCGAAGAGCCCGGCGAAGAAGAGGTCCTCGGCGCGCCACATGACGCCCTTGGGCATGCCGGTCGTACCGCCCGTGTAAATGATGAACAGATCGTCGGGCGAGCGGGGCGGGAAGCCGCGCCCGGGCGATCCGGCCGCCTCCGCGTCGGCGTACGCGATCGGCGCGACCGAGGGCTCCGGGGCGTCCTCGGGAGCCGGCCCGACCCGGATCAGATGGCGCAGCTTCGTCGTCTGCGGCAGCGCCGCCGCGACCCGCTCGGTGAACTCGCCCTCGAAGGCGAGGGCGGCGAGGTCGGCGTCGTTGTAGAGGTAGACCAGTTCCTCCTCCACGTACCGGTAGTTCACGTTCACCGGTACCAGGCGGGCCTTGAGGCAGGCCAGCACCGTCTGCAAGTACTCGATCCCGTTGTAGAGGTGCAGGCCCAGGTGCTCGCCGGCCTTCAGCCCGCTGTCCAGCAGGTGGTGCGCGATGCGGTTCGACGCCGCGTCCAGCTCCGCGTACGTGAGGCGGCGCTCGGCGCCGGTCCCGGGGTGGTCCACGTACACGAGGGCCTCGCGGTCCGGGACCACGTCCACGACCGACTCGAACAGGTCGGCAATGTTGTACTCCACCGGTCCTCCTGACCCAGAAAATCCCATGGCTGGTCTGCTCGGCGGTCATTAGAGCGTCGCCAGCCCCAAGTGGGAAGGGGACCGCCCAAGAAATCTGACTGACTGTCAGAAAACTATTGAACTGCACCCGCCCCTACTGCAACCTGTTCTAGGTCTTGAGACGGGAGGACGGCAATGGGTGGGACGGAACACCTGACGGCGGAACGCCACGGCGCCACGCTGGTGCTCACCATGAACAGGCCAGAAGCGAAGAACGCCCTTTCGCTGCCGCTGTTGGTGGGGCTGTACGACGGCTGGCTCGAAGCGGACGCGGACGACGGGATCCGCTCCGTCGTGCTGACGGGCGCCGGCGGGGACTTCTGCGCCGGCATGGACCTGAAGGCACTGGCCGGTCGGGGCATGGAGGGCGACCAGTACCGGGACCGGCTCAAAGCCGACCCGGACCTGCACTGGAAGGCGATGCTGCGCCACCACCGGCCGCGCAAGCCCGTCATCGCGGCGGTCGAGGGCTACTGCGTGGCCGGCGGGACGGAGATCCTCCAGGGCACGGACATCCGCGTCGCCGGGGAAGGCGCGACCTTCGGACTGTTCGAGGTCAAGCGCGGGCTCTTCCCGATCGGCGGCTCGACCGTTCGGCTGCCCCGGCAGATCCCGCGGACGCACGCGCTGGAGATGCTGCTGTCCGGGCGGCCGTACGCGGCCGAGGAGGCGGCCCGGATCGGGCTCATCGGGCGGGTGGTGCCGGACGGCACCGCGCTGGAGGCCGCGCTGGAGATCGCGGAGCGGATCAACGCGTGCGGGCCGCTCGCGGTGGAGGCGGTGAAGGCGTCCGTCTACGAGACGGCCGAGATGACGGAGACCGAGGGGCTCGCCTCCGAACTCCTGCGCGGCTGGCCGGTCTTCGACACGGCGGACGCCAAGGAGGGGGCCCGGGCCTTCGCGGAGAAGCGGCCCGCGCTGTACCGGCGGGAGTAACCGGGGCGGCCGGCCCCGGTTACTCCCGCGCCTCGAAATCCCCCGGCCACCGCCGGGAGGCACCCCTGGCCGGGCTGGACCCCTCCGGCGGGGCCGGACCCGGCCGCGACCGCCATCCAGCCGCGATCGCCCCTGGGCCGCGATCGCCACTCGACCGTTCTCGGAACCAACACATCGGAGACCATCCATGACAGCCGCGTCCCCACCGGAGATCCTCCGCGCGCCCTTCGTCGTCGAGTTCCCCTTCACCCGGTCCCTCGGGCCCGTGCAGAGCGCCTTCCTCACCGGATTGCGCGAACGCGTCGTCCTCGGGGTCACCACCGCCGACGGCAAGGTGATGGTGCCGCCGGTCGAGTACGACCCCGTCACCGCCGAGGAGATCCGCGACCTCGTCGAGGTGGGCGCCACCGGAACCGTGACCACCTGGGCGTGGAACGCCGCGCCGCGCCGCGGCCAGCCCCTCGCCACCCCCTTCGCCTGGGTCCTCGTACGCCTCGACGGCGCCGACACCGGGATCCTGCACGCCCTCGACGCCCCCGGGCCGGAGGCCGTGCACACCGGCATGCGGGTCCGGATCCGGTGGGCCGGGGAGCGGATCGGGGCGATCACCGACATCGCCTGCTTCGAGCCCGCGGAGCACCACGAGGGCGACGGGTCCGCGCAAGCGGCGCCGCACGCCGGTGAGTTCGCCGACGCCGTCACCGGCATCGTCGCCGAGGCCCGCCTGGACTACACGTACACCCCCGGCCGCGCGCAGACCGCGTACATCAACGGCCTCTCCCAGCGGAAGACCGTCGGAGAGCGCTGCCCCTCCTGCCACAAGGTGTACGTGCCCCCGCGCGGCGCCTGTCCCACCTGCGGGGTCGCCACCACCGACCCGGTCGAGGTCGGTCCGGCGGGCACGGTGACCACGTACTGCATCGTCAACATCAAGGCCGGTCATACGGCGAACCTCGACATCGAAGTCCCCTACGTCTACGCACACATCGCCCTCGACGGCGCCGACCTCGCACTCCACGGCCGGATCGGCGGCATCCCCTACGACCAGGTCCGCATGGGCCTGCGCGTGGAGCCCGTGTGGACCGAAGGCGGCCGCTACCCCGACCACTACCGCCCCACCGGAGAGCCGGACGCGGACTACGACGTCTACAAGGAGCTCATCTGATGGCCACGCCGACCAGCAGCGGGCACGCACGGGAAGTGGCCGTCGTCGCCTTCGCGCAGAGCGACCACCTGCGCCGCACGGACGAGCTCAGCGAAGTCGAGATGGTCATGCCGGTCCTGCACCAGGTCCTGGCACAGACCGGTCTGAAGACGGGCGAGATCGGCTTCACCTGCTCCGGTTCCAGCGACTACCTCGCCGGCCGGGCCTTCTCCTTCACCATGACCCTCGACGGGGTCGGCGCCTGGCCGCCCATCTCCGAGTCGCACGTGGAGATGGACGGCGCCTGGGCCCTGTACGAGGCCTGGGTCAAGATCCAGACCGGCGAGGCGGACACCGCGCTCGTGTACGCGTACGGCAAGTCCTCCCCGGGATCGGTACGGGACGTCCTGACCCGCCAGCTCGACCCCTACTACGTGGCTCCGCTCTGGCCCGACTCGGTGGCCCTGGCCGCCCTCCAGGCCCAGGCCCTCATCGACGCGGGCGAGACCGACGAACCGGCGCTCGCCGCGATCGGCGCCCGCAACCGGGCCCGCGCGAGCGCCAACCCGCACGCCCAGCTCAGCGGTTCCGTCGCACAGGGCGACTACGAGGTCGCCCCGCTGCGCACCGGCGACTGCCCGCCGATCGGCGACGGCGCGGCCGCCGTCATCCTGGCCGCCGGGGACGTGGCGCGGCGGCTGTGCGAGCGGCCCGCCTGGATCACCGGTATCGACCACCGCATCGAGGCGCACAGCCTCGGGCTGCGCGACCTCACCGACTCCCCGTCCACGCGGATCGCCGCCGAGCACGCGGGGGTCTTCGAGAAGCCGGTGGACACCGCCGAACTGCACGCGCCGTTCTCCTCCCAGGAGGTCGTGCTGCGCAAGGCGCTCGGACTCGACGCGAGCGTGTCCGTCAACCCGTCCGGCGGCGCGCTCGCCGCCCATCCGATCATGGCCGCGGGGCTGATCCGGATCGGCGAGGCGGCCGCCCGGATCCACCGCGGCGAGTCCGACCGGGCCGTCGCGCACGCCACCTCCGGCCCCTGCCTCCAGCAGAACCTGGTCGCCGTCCTGGAAGGGGACCGAGCATGAGCGCATCGGGCAAGGAGCCCGTGGCCGTCGTCGGCATCGGGCAGACCAAGCACGTGGCCGCCCGCCACGACGTCTCCATCGCGGGGCTGGTGCGCGAGGCGGCGGTCCGCGCGCTCGCGGACGCCGAGCTGACCTGGGCGGACATCGACGCGGTCGTCATCGGCAAGGCCCCCGACTTCTTCGAGGGCGTGATGATGCCGGAGCTGTACCTGGCCGACGCCCTCGGCGCGGTCGGCAAGCCCATGCTCCGCGTGCACACGGCCGGTTCGGTGGGCGGGTCCACGGCGCTGGTCGCCTCCAACCTGGTCGCCGCCCGCGTGCACCGCACCGTGCTGACCCTCGCCTTCGAGAAGCAGTCGGAGTCCAACGCCATGTGGGGGCTCTCGCTGCCCGTTCCCTTCCAGCAGCCGCTGCTGGCCGGGGCCGGCGGCTTCTTCGCCCCGCACGTCCGCGCGTACATGCGGCGCACGGGCGCGCCTGACACGGTCGGCTCGCTGGTGGCGTACAAGGACCGGCGCAACGCGCTGAAGAACCCGTACGCGCACCTGCACGAGCACGGCATCACCCTGGAGAAGGTCCAGGCCTCGCCGATGCTGTGGGACCCGATCCGGTACTCCGAGACCTGCCCGTCCTCCGACGGCGCCTGCGCGATGATCCTCACCGACCGGGCGGGCGCGGCCCGTTCGCCGAAGCCGCCGGCCTGGATGCACGGCGGGGCGATGCGCAGCGAGCCGACGCTCTTCGCGGGCAAGGACTTCGTGTCCCCGCAGGCGGGCAAGGACTGCGCGGCCGACGTCTACCGGCAGGCCGGGATCACCGATCCGCGCCGGGAGATCGACGCGGTGGAGATGTACGTGCCCTTCTCCTGGTACGAGCCGATGTGGCTGGAGAACCTCGGTTTCGCCGAGGAGGGCGAGGGCTGGAAGCTCACCGAGGCCGGGGTCACGGAACTCGACGGCGACCTCCCCGTCAACCCGTCGGGCGGTGTCCTGTCCACCAACCCGATCGGCGCTTCCGGCATGATCCGCTTCGCGGAAGCGGCCCTCCAGGTGCGCGGTCAGGCCGGGGAACACCAAGTCCCGGACGCGCGGCGGGCGATGGGGCACGCGTACGGGGGCGGGGCGCAGTTCTTCTCGATGTGGCTGGTGGGTTCGCAGCCGCCGGCCTCCTGAAAACGGCGGCCGCGGTATCCGGCTTCGGGGAGGGGTGCCTCACAGGGACCAGGAGTGACGCACCGTGGCCTGTGCGGCACGCCGTGCGATCGCTAACCTGACCCCGGGACGACGTACCGGGAGGAGCACGCACGTGGCAGAGAGCATGACTTCGCAGGCGCCGGCCGGCTGGGGAAAGCCGGACCTCGATCTGACCGAGGCGGACTGGCAGTCGAGCAGCCGGGGGGCGGGTGACGTCCAGATCGCCTTCGTGGAGGGGTTCATCGCGATGCGCAACGGCGACCGCCCCGAAAGCCCCTCGCTGATCTTCGCGCCGGACGAGTGGCGCAAGTTCGTCCTGAACGCGCGGGGCGGGGAGTTCGACCTGACCTAGTCGAAACGGCACGGACGCGCGGACGCACGGACGCACGGCTCGGCACGGCCCGGCCGCCACCTTGACGGTGGCGGCCGGGCCGTTCGGGCATATCGGGGTAAAAGGTAGGGTGTCCACATGAGTGGAGAGAGCGACCTGCGGAAACTGCTGAGCGGTATGCGGCCCGTGCTGAACGACGGGCAGTACGTGTTCTGCACCATCCCCGGAGACACCGACCCCGAGGCCCTCGCCGGGCTCACCCCCGTCGCCTCGATCCTGGAACCCGAGGGGCTCACCCTCGTCCTCGGGCAGGAGGAGGCCGACGGCGCGGGGCTGCCGTACGAGTACACCGCCGGCTGGATCACCCTGCGCGTGCACTCCGCCCTCGAAGCCGTAGGCCTCACCGCGGCCTTCGCCACCGAACTCGCGGCGCACGGCCTGAGTTGCAACGTCATCGCCGGCTACCACCACGACCACCTCTTCGTGGCCGCCGACCGGGCCGCCGAGGCGGTCGCCGTCCTGGAGGCGCTGGCGGCCCGCTCCGCGGAGTCCGCGGCGGGCTGAGCCGCCTGGGGGTCAGGCGGGACCTCCGCCTCAATCGCCGGCGGGGCCGGATTTGGCCGGCGCCGTGCTCGCCGTGCGGGTTCGTTGCCGGGGGCCAGCCCCCGGACCCCCGCGCCTCAAACGCCGGCGGGGCTAGATATCAGCCCCGCCGGCGTTTGAGGCGCGGGGCTTCGGGCGGAGCCCGGGCTCTACGGGTCAGGGCGGAGCCCTGGGAACGGCGGAAGGGTGGGTAGGGGACCGGCGCCGCGCAGCGGGCGTACGGACCCGCAGGCGGGGACGGCGGTCAGGGCGGCCGCCCCGCGCAGCGGTACGTACGGGTCGGCGGACCGGTGGGCCGCCGACCCGGATCCGAGCCACGGTCAGGGCCCACGGTCAGGGCCCACGGTGAGGGCTCACGGTCAGGGGCGCGGCCACGGTCAGGGGCACGGCCAGGGTCAGCGCCAGCGCCAGGGCCAGCGCCAGGGCCAGCGCCAGGGCCAGGGCCAGGGCCAGGGCCACGGCCACGGTCAGGCGCACGGCCGAGGGCGTAGCCACGGCCACGGCCACGGCCACGCCCACGGCCCGGTCAGCGCCACGGCCAAGGGCACGGCCCTGGCCAGGCCCATGGCCAAGGGTGGGCGCACAGTCAGGGGCGCGATCACGGCCAGGCCCACGGCCACGGTCAGGCGCACGGCCGAGGGCGTAGCCACGGTCAGGCGGACGCCCAAGGGCAGGGGCGGAGCCCGGGGCGGGGGCCGGGAAACGCGGGCGGGCACGTACCATGGCGGCATGTCCTTCCTCCGCCGCCACCGCGCCGCCACACCCGCCGGCCCGGACTTCGACGTCCTGGCCATGGACCCGGGGGACTGGCCGGGCAACCTCGGGGCCGGGCTGCTGCCCGCGCCCGACGGCAGTTGCCAGGGTGTCTTCCTCCGCTACGACCTCTTCGGCGGACGCGGCCCCGCGATGATCATCGGAAACCTGCCCGAGGGTTCCCCCGCCCGCGACCTCTCGGAGGGCCAGGTCCCCTTCGAGGTCGCCCAGCTCCTCGACGCCCTCGAGAACGACGAGGACGTCGAGGTCATCGGCGCCGAGGACTGCCCCGTCATGCAGGGCGACAACCTCCTCATCGTCCGGAAGATCAAGCTCTCCGAGAGCCGGATCAGCTGCGTGCAGTTCGACCGCAGTGACAACGTGCTGGTCACCATCGCGAGCTGGGACCGGCCGATCACCGACGACCTGTACGCGCTGCTGAAGCCGCTGCCCGCCGAGCTCTTCCAGCAGGGCTAGCCGCCCGCCACCGCACTAGCCGGCCGCGATGTCGTTCGCTGCCACGTAGCCGAACGTCATCGCGGGGCCGATCGTCGATCCGGCCCCCGCGTAGCTGTGCCCCATCACGGCCGCACTCGCGTTGCCCGCCGCCCACAGGCCCCGGATCACCGATCCGTCGGCCCGCAGCGCGCGGGCCCGCGCGTCGGTGACGATGCCGCCCTTCGTGCCCAGGTCGCCCGGCACGATCTTGAAGGCGTAGAACGGCGGGGCCCAGATCGGGGCCAGGCACGAGTTCGGCCGGACGCCCGGGTCCGTGTAGTAGTGGTCGTACGCGGTGTCGCCCCGGTGGAAGTCGGGGTCGGTGCCGTTCCAGGCCTGCGCGTTGAACCGGTTGAGGGTGGAGCGCAGGGCTCCGGCCGGTACGCCGATCTGGTGGGCCAGGGCGTCCCAGGTCCACGCCTTCTTCGCCGCGCCCACCTCGTACCACGAGTCGGGGAAGGCGATCGTGGGCAGGATGTCCTTGAACAGGTACTTGTTGCGGTAGTTCTGATCCACGATCAGCCAGGCGGGGATGTGCGAGCCGGTCGCGCCCCGGTCCTTCTCGTACATCACGTGCACCACATCGCTGTACGGAGCGGCCTCGTTGACGAAGCGGGCGCCCTCACCGTTGACCATCAGGCCGCCGGGCAGGGTCCGTTCGGCCAGGCAGAAGTACGGCTCGTCCGGCAACGGGATCGAGGGCCCCCACCAGGCGTCGTCCATCAACGCCAGTGCCGCCCCGGCCCGTTGGCCCGCACGGATGCCGTCGCCGGTGTTCTCCTCGGCTCCCACCGACCACTGGGTGCCGATCGGCTGCTGCTGGTACTGGGCCCGCATCTGCGCGTTGTGCTCGAAGCCGCCCGAGCCGATGACCACGCCCTTGCGGGCCCGCACGACGCCCCGTACGCCCTCCTGCTCCACCACGACCCCGGTGACCGCGCCGCCCTCCTGGACCAGGTCGACGAGGGGGCTGTTGAGCCACACCGGCACCCCGGCCCGCAACAGCCCGGCCCGCAGGCCGGTCGCCAGGGCCTGGCCCATGGTCAGCGGCTTCTGTCCGGACAGCGCGGCCGCGGCGCCGCGCGCAAGGCATTCGGTGGACACCGCGAGGCCCTTGGCGCTCACGGCCGCGAGGTTGAGCCACTTGTAGTCCTGGCTGAACACCACCATCCCGGCCGGTACGGGCATGTACGCCGGGTTCAGGTGGGCCAGTTCGGCGCCGAGGATGTTGCCGTCGATCTGATCGGGCTCGATCGAGCGGCCGTTGGGAAGCCCGCCGGGGAGGTTGGGGTAGTAGTCGCTGTAGCCGTCCATGAAGCGGAAGCGCAGCGGGCTGTTGGCCATCACGAGGTCCAGCATCCGCGGCCCGTTGGCGAGGAAGGCGGCCTGCCGGTCCGCCGAGGAACCGTCGCCGACGACGGCCGCGAGGTACGCCGCCGCCTTCTCGGGGGTGTCCGGGACGCCCGCGCCCAGGATCACGGAGTTGTTGGGCAGCCAGATGCCGGCGCCGGAGCGGGCGGCCGAACCGCCGAAGGTGGGGGCCTTCTCGACGACGAGCACGCTCAGGCCCCGCTTGGCGGCGGTGAGCGCGGCGGTCATCCCGGAGGCCCCGGATCCGACCACGACGACGTCGTACTCGCCGAGCGTCGCGGCCCCCGGGCCGGCGCCGGCCGCGTGCGCCGCGGCGGAGGGCAGCACGGTGGCGGCGAGCACCCCGGCTCCGGTCCCCGCGAGGACCGTCCGGCGGGAGGGGAGGGCGGAACTCGGTTCGGAACTGGCTGCGGAGGCGGGTCTCGCGGTCATGGGCAGGCTCCGGCGTCGTGGGAGGGAAGGGGCGGTTCAGCGATTCTGATGCTGAGTCAGGAAAGGTGTTCGGGGGATCATGTGAAGTCAAGGCATGCGCACCAGTCGCACACCGGGCCCGGACACGGGAAATCCCGTGCCGCACACACCGGGTGTGTGCGACACGGGACAGGGATCCGTGCTCCTGGGTTCCGCTCTACGAGCCCGCGAACGCCGGGGTCAGCGCGTGCCCACGGCCGCGCGGACCGCCCTGCGCGCCATGCCCGCGTCGTCGTGCAGGCGCCGCAGCAGCAGCCTCTGCTCCTCGCCGGAGGACAGGGAACCCACCGGCAGGGGGTGGGCCGGGGCGGTCGCCGCCATCGAGCGCTGCACCGCCGTCTCCGTCATCCGGATCTCCCGGGTCAGCACCAGCATCAGATTGACCAGGAACGCGTCCCGTGCGGACGGTCCGGCGGCCTGCGCCATGCGGCTGATGTGGGCACGGGCGGCCGGGGCGTCGCCCAGTACCGTCCACAGCGTGGCCAGGTCGTATCCGGGCAGGTACCAGCCGGCGTGCTCCCAGTCGAGGAGCACCGGCCCCGCCGGGGACAGCAGCAGGTTCGACAGCAGCGCGTCGCCGTGGTTGAACTGCCAGGGGGTGCCGGCCATCTTCACCCCGTGCAGCAGCTTCTGCAGATCCCCGAAGTCGCGGTCGGTCAGCAGGCCCTGCTGGTAGTCCCGGGCGATCCGCCGGTCGTAGTCCAGGGGCTTTTCGAACAGCTCCTCGGCGGGCCGCCAGCCGTTCACCTGGCGCACCGCGCCCAGCGCTGCCCGCAGGTCGGCTCGCGGCGGTGCTTCCACCGGGTGCCGCTGGAGCGCGGCGACCCGGCCCGCCATCCGCTCGACGACCAGTACGCAGTTCTCCGGGTCGGCGGCGATCAGCCGCGGCACGCGGACTTGCGGGCGGTGCCGGACGAACGTCCGGTACGTCGCTATTTCGTGCCGGTACCGCTCGCGCCACTCGGGCGAGTGATCCAGTAAAACCTTCGCCACGGCGGTCATCCGTCCGGTCGTCCCCACCAGCAGGACCGACCGGCCGCTGCGCCGCAGCACCTGGACCGGCGCGAACTCCGGACAGATCCGCTGCACCGAGGCGAGCGCGGTCCGCAACTGAGCGCCCTGCGGCCCCGACAGGTCGATTCTCCCGCTGAGCGGCTGCGATCCGGTACCCGGCATCCGCCGTGCCCGTACGGCGCCCTGCACCGGTGCCGCGATGCGGCCGGGTTCGAGGTAGGGGCCGCCGACCGCGGGGAGAGTGCGGTGCGGCCGGACCGGAGCGGACACGGAGGTCGTTGCTGCGTACATGGCGTTACGGATCCCTTCGTGCGCCGACGAGTTGCGTACGCCGCCCCGCCGATCCCGTGCATCACCCTGGGGAGTTCCGTCGGTGACCGGGTCGGGGAGGCGCATTCCTACCTGACACCCGGCCGTGGGTGGCGGACCACGGAGCGTGCCCTGGCGAAGCCTGGCGAATAGTCGCTCGGCATCTGACGGGGGGTTACTGTCAACTCAGCCGAGAACCTGGGGGCTTGACGTGAGCAAAGCACCAAACACCCGTCTGAACGACTTGTTCGGCCTGGCCGGATGGTCGAAGGGCGAACTGGCGAGGATGGTCAACCGGCAGGCGGCCTCCATGGGCCACCACCAGCTGGCCACCGACACCTCGCGGGTGCGGCGCTGGATCGACATGGGGGAGACCCCGCGCGAACCGGTTCCCACGGTACTGGCAGCACTGTTCACCGAGCGGCTCGGTCGTGTCGTGACCATCGAGGACCTCGGGTTCGTACGACAACGGCGCACCACCAAACGGCAACCGGACGGGGAGCTGGAGAACCCCGAGGGGATGCCATGGGCGCCCGAACGCACAGCCGCGGTCCTCACCGAATTCACGGGAATGGACCTCATGCTCAACCGTCGCGGTCTGATGGGCGCGGGCGCCGCGCTCACCGCCGGCTCAGCCCTCAGCAACGCCATGTACGACTGGCTCCACACCGACCCGGCCCGCGCCAAGGACGCGTTCCGCCACGGCGACAACTACCAGGCCGACGGGGCGGGATACGACCGGTACGAGGCCGCACCCATCGGCTCCCAGGAGATCGAGGCCCTGGAGCGCTCCGTGGAGGTATTCCGCGCCTGGGACGCCTCCAGAGGCGGCGGCCTGCAGCGCAAGGCCGTGGTCGGGCAGCTCAACGAGGTGGGCGGCATGCTCGCGTACCACCATCCCGACCACCTCCAGCGGCGGTTGTGGGGGGTGGCGGCCAACCTGGCGGTGCTGGCGGGCTGGATGTCCCACGACGTGGGCCTGGAGCCGACGGCCCAGAAGTACTTCGTCATCGCCGCGCACGCGGCCCGCGAGGGCGGCGACCGGCCGCGTGCGGGGGAGGCGCTTTCCCGTGCCGCCCGTCAGATGGTCCACCTGGGCAAGCCGAACGAGGCCCTGGACCTGATGAAGCTCGCGCAGTCCGGTTCCGGCGAGCAGACGCTGCCCCGCACCCGCGCCATGCTGCACACCATCGAGGCGTGGGCGCAGGCCGCGCTCGGCAAGGGCCAGGCGATGCGCCGTACCCTCGGCGAGGCGGAGGACCTGTTCGTGTCCACGTCGGGAGACGTGCCGTCGCCGTCGTGGATGCAGCACTTCGACGAAGCCGATCTGCACGGCATGCAGGCACTGGCCTTCCGCACCCTCGCCGACCACGATCCGTCGGCCGCGCCGATCGCCCAGAAGCACGCCCAGGAGGCCCTGCGGCTGCGCGCCGACGGCCACCAGCGCTCGAAGATCTTCGACTACATCTCGATGGCTTCGGCCTGCTTCATCGCCGACGATCCGGAGCAGGCCGACCGCTACGCCCGCCTCGCGCTCGTCTCGATGAACGAGACCTCATCGCACCGGACGTGGGACAGGCTGCGCGAAATGTACCGGCTGAGCGGCCACTACTCCGGCTTCGCCGGCATCGAGGAACTCCGCGAGGAGATCAAACTGGCCCTCCCGAACAGCCCGGTGGCCCCTCGGCCGGTATGAGCCGCGGTATGAGCCGCCACCGGTGGAAGGCCCTCATGCGGCCCGTGCGGCCCGTACGCGTACGCCGGTACGCGGTGCCGCGAGGGCGCGGCGGCGCGGAGAGGAACAAGGCCGCGCCTCGGCGCGGCCTTGCAGGCCGGCCCTAACCGCCGACCCGGGCCACCAGTACGCAGGCGTCGTCCTCGCGCTCGCCCTCGCCGAACTCCCCGATCACCAGGCGCACGCAGTCCTGCGCCGAACGGGCGGCCGAGAAGTGCGGGGCGAGCGCCAGCAGCCGCTCGGCTCCGTCGGCCTTGCTGAACTCGATGCTGCGCGGGGTCAGTCCGTCGGTGTGCAGGACGAGCACGTCGCCGGCCTCCAGCCGCTCTTCGGCCTGTCCGTACGCGGCCCCGGAGGTCGCTCCCAGCAGCACGCCCTCGGGCGGCAGCAGCGAGCGGCCCTGGCCGTGGCGGAAGAGCAGCGGGGCGGGGTGGCCGGCCTGCGCCCAGGACAGGATCCGGTGCGCGGGATCGTAGCGACAGCAAACCGCGGAGCCCAGGGCGGGCTGTACGGAGGCTTCGAGGAGCTGGTTCAGCCAGCCCATCAGGGGGCCCGGCTCGATGCCGGCCATGGCCATCCCGCGCAGCGCGCCGAGCATCATGGCCATGCCCGAGGTGGCGGTCACCCCGTGACCCGTCAGGTCACCCACCGTCAGCAGCGACTGCCCGCCCGGGAGTTCGAGCGCGTCGTACCAGTCGCCGCCGATCAGCGCACTGGTCGCGGAGGGCAGGTAGTGCGCGGCGATGTCCAGGGCCCGGCTGCCGTGCGGGGACCGCAGGGATCCGCGCCACGGGGGAAGCACGGCCTCCTGTAGTTCGACCGCCAGCCGGCGCTCGGTCCGCGCGATCTCCTGCCGGCGCTGCAGCGAGTCACGGGACTCGTGGACCGCCCGCTGGCTCCGGCGCAGTTCGCTCACGTCGCGCAGCACGGCCCACATGGTGGCCGTGCAGCCGTCGGAGTCGAGCACCGGCTCGCCCCTCATGTGCAGCGTCCGGACGCGGCCGTCGGCCCGGACGATGCGGAACTCACCGTCTATGGGCTTTCCGTCCACCAGGCAGGCCGTGACCATGGCCGTCAACAACGGCTGGTCTTCGGAGAACAGGGTGGAGCCCAGCTCGTCGAGGGTGAGCGCGCCGCTCTCGGGGGAGCGGCCGAAGATCTGGAAGAGCTCGTCGGACCAGCTGACCTCGTCGGTCAGCAGGTTCCATTCGGCGCTGCCGACCCGGGTCTGCTGCGCTTCCGCGCCGGCGGGTCCGGTTTCGGGAGCCGGGGCGGCCCGCGGCGGTCCGACGGTTGCCGGCACCGTCGGCGCCAGGCCTTCCTTCAGCTGGCCGAGGTGCTCTCCGATGTCGTCGAGGTGGTGCACGGCGAGATCGCACAGCGCGCGCTGCCACCGGCCCTGGGCGTCGTCGTCGTCGACGACGGTGTCGCGGCGGACGGCGTCGACTTCTCCCCGCAGCTGTCGGGTCTGCGAGATCAGCGCGTCCACCGACCCTGGTTCCGGGGGCTGCGCGGGAGGGTCCGCGTACAGGTGGGACGGCATGAGAACTCCGATACAGGCGCGGCACGGCCAAGTTCTGAAAGGTAGGACCGGTTCTGATGGAAGGGCCGGTAACGACTGTGGCACAGGCCGCGACAGCCTGTAAGGCGTTTGGCAACATCTGTGGAGGACTTGCTTCAGGCATATGCCTGAGGCCTTCCGACGCCTCGGGAGTGTGCGAACGAATCCGGTCAGCGCTACCGGCGGGCCTCCGTCCGGAGACCCGCCGGCCCTTGCGCCCCTTGGGTCGTTACACGGCGATCGGCACCGGGTGAATCTCGCTGAAGGGGTGTCCCGTGCGGTCGTGGATGCGCTTGACCGCGTCCGCCGAGGGTGCCTCCGAGAGGCAGTAGACCGTGCCGGACGCCGGGTCGGCCCAGGCGTGCTCGAAGTGCACGCTCTCCTCCGCCTCGATGCCCAGGTCGGCCTCGTGGGCGGCCTTGAGCTGCTCCGCCGTGATGCCGTTCATGCCGTAGTGGACGTCCATGTACTTCGCCACTGCCGCACACCTCCTCGTCCGCTGTTCCCGGCCTGCTCTTGCGGGCTCTTTCCATCGTCCGCCCGCGGCCGGAAACCGGCCTTTCGGCGCGGAGCGGTCGATCGTACGGCCGAGGTGTGCGAAGGGAACTCCCGCCGTGCT
Source organism: Streptomyces sp. ISL-66 (assembly GCF_018614135.1). GTDB lineage: Bacteria > Actinomycetota > Actinomycetes > Streptomycetales > Streptomycetaceae > Streptomyces. The sequence goes on along the minus strand of NZ_JAGGOW010000067.1, from coordinate 23,911 downwards.
CGCACACGAGCCGTAGCCCCCGAACGGAGGACAACGGGGAGCGCGGCCGGCTGGCGGGGCGGCGTCCGGGCGAGGTCAGGGAGGCCGCGCGGAGGGGGTACGAGACTTCCCGGCGGCCGGTCCGGCCGGTACGCCGCCGCCCGGACCTTCCGCGTTCATCCGGCGATCGCTACTCTACGTGTCGGTAACGAGCCGGGAGGCCCGCCGAAAGCGGGCCGTGCGCAGGGCGGGGACACGACGACATGACCGGGCAGAGCCATGCGCCGACCGACGGGCCGGGCCACGCCCCGACCGACGGGCCGGGCCACGCGTCGGCGGACGGGCGGCGGAGCGGAGCCGACGGGCAGAGCCGCCGCTCCTTCCTCACCTACCTCGTCGCCGCGCCGACCCTCGCCCTCGTCACCCGCGCCGGCGCCGACCTCATCGCGCCGCAGCCGGCCCACGCGGTGATCCCGACCCTGCCCGCCCCCGCGGACCTGCTGGACCTGGGCGACCTGTTCATCCTCGCGGGCGCTCCCACCTCCGCCCTGCTCGCGCTCGCCGTGGAGGCCGACGGCACCGTCCGCTTCCGGCTGCCGCGCGAGGAGGTCGGCCAGGGCCTCACCACCGCCGTGGCGATGCTCGTCGCGGAGGAGCTCGACGCGCCGCTGGCCGCCGTACGGATCGAACTGGACGACGCCCGCCCCGAGCTGCTCTTCAACCAGCTCACCGGCTCGTCCAACTCCATCCGCTCCCTCTACGGCCCGGTCCGCCAGTGCGCCGCCACCGCCCGCGCCCGTCTGGTGGCGGCCGCGGCCGTCCGCTGGAGCCTCCCGGTCTCCTCCCTCACCACCGCGAACGGCGCCGTCCGCGCCCCCGACGGCCGCACCGCCGGCTACGGCTCACTCGCCACGGCCGCGGCGAACCCCGCACTCGTGGTCCTCGGAGCGAGCCCCAAGCAGCCGGCGAAGCACACCCTCGTCGGCAAGCCGACCAGCCGGATCGACGCCCGCGCGATGGTCACCGGCGCCCAGCGGTACACCCTCGACCTCGACGTGCCCGGGGCCAAGCCCTGCGTGGTCCGCCGTCCCCCGACCCTCGGCGGCGGCGTCCGTGCCGTGGCCAACCTCGCCGCTGTCAGGGCCATGCCCGGCGTCCTGCACGTGGTCACCGTCGCCACCGGTGTCGCCGTCGTCGCCGAGACCTTCGGCCAGGCCCTCGACGCCAAGGCCGCGCTCCAGGTCACTTGGGGCCCGGGCCCCGCCGACCAGCTCTCCGACGCCCAGGTGCGCGCCGAACTGCGGGCCGCCACCGCCCCGCTGGTCGTGCCGCCGCTGCTCACCGCGCGCGTGGACGCCGAGTTCGACTTCGCCTTCGTCAGCCACGCGCCGATGGAGACCAACTCCGCGGTCGCCGACGTGCGCGAGGACCGCGCCGAGATCTGGTCCGGGCTCAAGTCCCCGATCGTGGCCCGCGAGACCATAGCCGCCGACCTCGGCCTGCCGCTCGACAAGGTCACCGTCCACGTGGTCCAGGCCGGGGGCTCCTTCGGCCGGCGGCTCTTCTTCGACGCCGCGCTGGAGGCCGCCCGGATCTCCAAGGCCTGCCGCCGCCCGGTCCGTCTGATGTGGACCCGTGTCGACGACACCCGGCACGGCCGAATGCGCCCAGCCACCCACCACAAGATCCGCGCGACCCACCTGCTCGGCGAGGTGCTCAGCTTCGAACACCGGGTCGCCGCCGCCGAGACCGACTTCCGGCACGGCCTCGGCGAGATCATCACGGCCACGGCCGCGAGCCTGCCGCTCGGCATCGGCAACGCCACCCTCGCCCAGACGCTGTTCCTCACCACGGTCAAGTCCCCGTACCACTTCGGCCTCACCACCCAGGTCCTCACCGAGGTCCCGACCGGGGTGCCCACCGGCTCCTGGCGTTCGGTTTACTCGGCGAACACCCGGGGCGCCGAGGAGATCGTCGTCGACGAACTGGCCGCCGCGACGGGCAGGGACCCGTACCGGTTCCGCCGCACCTTCCTGAAGACGGCCGCCCAGCGCGCCGTGCTCGACAAGGTGGCGACCGAGGGGGACTGGGGCCGCGCCCTGCCCGCCGGGTGCGCCCAGGGCATCGCCTTCCACGAGGAGTACAAGTCGAGGACCGCCTGCCTGGTCGAGATCGACACCCGGGACCCGGAGCACGTGCGCGTCACCAAGGCCGTCATCGCCGTGGACGTGGGCCTGCCCGTCAACCCGCGCGGTCTGGAGGCCCAGATGATCGGCGGTCTGATGGATGCCATCTCCACCACGCTCACGGCCGGCCTGCACCTGGACAAGGGGCTCCCGCTGGAGGGCAGTTACAGCCAGTTCCGCTGGGCGCGGCAGCGGGACACCCCCCGGGACGTACGGGTCTTCGTGCTCCCGGCGACCGGGACCGAGCCGGGCGGAGCCGGTGAGCTGGGCCTGCCGGCCGCCGTGGGCGCCATCGCCAACGCCTACGCCCGCGCCACGGGCACGAAGCCGCGCAGCTTCCCCCTCGACTTCGACGTCGACTTCACCCCCTACCCCCGCTAGTCCAGGAGCCGAGCCGTGCCCTCGCACACCTTCACCGTCAACGGGCGGAGCGTCACCGTGGACGCGCCCGACGATCTGCCCCTGCTGTGGGTGCTCCGCGACATGCTGGGCGTGCGCGGCCCCAAATACGGCTGCGGCGTGGACGCCTGCAAGGCCTGTACCAGCCACCTCGACGGGGTGGACGTCCGCCCGTGCGTGGTCCCGGTCTCCGCGTGCGCGGGCAAGGCCGTGACCACCATCGAGGGGCTGGCGAACGGCGACGAGCTGCACCCGGTGCAGGAGGCCTGGCTCGAACAGGACGTCGCACAGTGCGGCTTCTGCCAGCCCGGCCAGATCATGGCGGCGGTGGCCCTGTTGAAGCGCACGAGCACGCCGACCGACGAGGACATCGACGCGATCGCCAACATCTGCCGCTGCGGCACCTACTTCCGCATCCGCGAGGCGATCCGCAGCGCGGCGGCGAAAATGTAGGAGGCACACGGTTCACTCCATGACACAAGCCCTATACGGGGTGAATCGGTACAGGTTTGGCTGATCATGCCTAAATGAGGCGTATCAATGCGAAACGCGTGCTGGTCGGTGAACCGCTCGACACCGCTCGTCTGGGCGAGACCCTGCTGCCCAAACGGCTCGCACTCCCCATCTTCTGCAGCGACCCGCTCTCCTCGGTGGCCTACGCCACCGAGGAGATCCTGCTGATCCTCGCCCTCGGCGGCGTCGCCCTGCTCCACCTCGCCTGGTACGCGGCCGCGGCGATCATCTTCCTGCTGGTGGTCGTCGTCGCCTCCTACCGTCAGACCTGCTACGCCTACCCGGGCGGCGGCGGCGCCTACATCGTCAGCTCCAAGAACCTCGGCCCGACCGCGGCCCTCACCGCCGCGAGCGCGCTGCTCGTCGACTACGTCATGACGGTCGCCGTCTCCGTGGTCTCCGGCGTCTCCGCCATCACTTCGGCCATCCCTTCCCTCACCGACCACGAAGTCGGCCTGTCGGTGGGGTTCGTCGTGCTCCTGACCCTGATGAACCTGCGCGGCGTACGGGAGTCGGGACGGATCTTCGCGATCCCCACCTACGGCTTCGTACTCGTCATCTACCTCATGTTCGCCGTGGCCGCCTTCCGCCTCGCGACCGGCGACACCATCCGCGCCGAATCCGCCGAGCTGCCGATCACCGAAGCCGGCGGCTACGCCGGCCTCGCGCTGGTGCTGCTCGCACTGCGCGCCTTCGCCTCCGGCTGTACCGCGCTGACCGGCGTCGAGGCCATCAGCAACGGCGTGCCCGCCTTCGAGAAGCCCAAGAGCAAGAACGCGGCGACCACGCTCGCCGCGATGGGCGCGCTCGCCGTCACCATGTTCGCCGGGATCACCCTCCTCGCCATGGTCTACGAGGTGCACGTCGCGGCGAACCCGACCGAGCTGGGCCTGGCCCCCGGGACGCCGATGTCCACCGCGCTCGCACAGATCGGCCGGGCCACCTTCGGCGACTGGCACGTCCTCTTCTACCTGCTCCAGGCCGTCACGGCCGGCGTACTGGTCCTCGCCGCGAACACCGCCTTCAACGGCTTCCCGATGCTGGCCTCGATCCTGGCCAAGGACCGGTACGTACCGCGCCAGCTCTTCAACCGCGGCGACCGGCTCGTCTACTCCAACGGCATCGTCCTGCTCGCGCTCGCGGCCATCGCGCTCATCGTGACCTTCGACGCCCAGCTGACCCGCCTCATCCAGCTCTACATCATCGGCGTCTTCGTCTCCTTCACCCTCTCGCAGGCCGGCATGGTCCGGCACTGGAAGCAGGAGCTGGCATCGCCCGGGACCCGGAAGGAGGAGCGGATCCACATCCACCGCCGACGGGCCATCAACGCCGTCGGCGCCGTCATGACCTCCGTGGTCCTGGTCATCGTCCTGATCACCAAGTTCACCCACGGAGCCTGGCTCGTCGTCATCGCGATGCCGCTGCTCTTCCTCGGCATGAAGGGCGTGCGCCGCCACTACGACACCGTGGCCCGGGAGGTCGCCGTCGCCCCCGGGGTCAAACCGCGCAAGCCCGCCCGCCATCACGTGGTCGTTCTCGTCGCCGCCGTGCACGCCCCCACGCTCAAGGCCCTCGGCTTCGCCATGGGGCTGCGGCCCGACACCCTCACCGCGGTCTCGGTGGCCGCGGACGAGGAGGACGCGAACCGGCTGCGGGAGACCTGGGCGGAGCACGACCCGGGGATCCCGCTGAAGGTGCTGCACTCCCCCTACCGGGAAGTGGTCGGGCCGGTGCTCGCCTACGTGCAGGAGCAGGCGGCCGCCGAGGGGACGGACATGCTGTCGGTGGTGATCCCCGAATACGTGGTGGGGCACTGGTGGGAGCAGCCCCTGCACAACCAGAACGCGCTGCGGCTCAAGGCGCGGCTGCTGTTCACGCCCGGGGTCGCGGTAATCGACGTGCCGTTCCTGCTGGAGTCCGCGAAGACGACGCACCCGAAGGAGGGGACGGAGACGGAGACGGGGCCGGCGCCGGAGGCACGGCGCTAGCCGGACGCTGGACGACCGCCGCGTGCGCCAGCGCCAGCTCCACGACGTGGGCCGGATCCGAGAGGGAGCGGCCGGTCAGCCGCTCCAGACGGCGCAGCCGGTTGGAGACGGTGTTGCGGTGGCAGTACAGCCGCTGCGCCGCGTACGTCGTCGAGCCCTGGCAGGTCAGCCAGGTCCCCAGGGTGTTCAGCAGCACCCGGCGGTCCTCCGGCGGCAGCGCCAGCACCGGCCCGAGCACCACCCGGCGTAGCCGGGCCGCGAGTTCGGGCTCGGCCGCGACCAGTGCCGCCGGCAGCCGCTCGTCCAGCAGCGCGGTGCGCGGGCCCTCCGCGACGGCGGTGCGCAGGGCGAGGACGGCCATCCGGTGCGCCCCGGCCAGCTCGGCCGGCGACGCCACCACCGGGCTCACCCCGGCGCGCACGCCGAGCGGCGCGAGCAACTCCCGTACGGATTCCAGCGGATGGTGGCCCAGCTCCACGAGGCAGCTCTCCCCGGCGGCGCGGATCCGCCACAGCAGCCGCGGGGCGCCGGGCGCAGGGTGGACTCCGGTGCCGGCTTCGGTCTCGGCTTCGGCCCCGGTCGTTGTCCCGGCGCCGCCGAGGCCGGCCCCGGCGAGGTCTCCGCCGCCGGGTCCGAGGACGACCACCGCGAACCGGCCGCGCTCCGGCAGCCCGAGCCGCTCCGCCGACCCGGCGGCCTCCTCGGCCGAACCGGAGCCTTCGAGCAGGGTGTCGAGCAGGGCGGCGGCGAGCTCCCGCTCCCGGTCCCCGCGCGCGGACTCGGCCCGGTGGTACGACTCGGCCGCCGCGTCCGCCAACCGGTCGACCACCTCCCACAGCGCGGGCGCCCCCGGCAGCAGCCGGGGCAGCGCCGCCCGGTCGTGGGCGGCGACGGCCTCGGTCAGGGTCTGCCACAGCAGCCGGCCGCAGAGCCGGTAGACCCCCAGCAGGGAGGCGAGCGGCAGCCCCTGCCCGGCGCGGAGCGCACCGTCGGCGCGGGCGTCGGCGAGACCGGCGGGCAGGCCGCGGGAGCCGCGGACCAGGCCCTCGACCACGTGACCGAGGATGTGGTGGATCCGGTCGCACAGTTCGGCCCGGCCGAGCAGGGCGGTGTAAGAGGCGTGGGCGGCGTGGGCCGGGTCCTCGACCGGCGCCCGGTCGGCGAGCCGCTCCGCCGCCACCGCGAGCCGGCGGTCCAGGTCCTCGCGTATCTCCTCGATGATCCGCTCCATGACGGGCAGGGTGACACGGGGAGGGGGGCGGTGGGGAGGGCCGCGACGCCGCCGCGTCGTCCAGTGCGGTGACGCCGAGCACGAGCCGCGCCCGCGCGGCAGGGACGGATCGAGCCCGGCCCCGGCCTCGGCCCCGGCCTCAGTGCGCGTAGTCCCGGATCACCCGGCGGGCCAGCTCGGCGCGGACCGGAGCCAGTTCGGCCGCGACCGCCTCCGTACGGGCGGCGTCGCAGACCACCCGGGCCGGGTGCGCGCCGGCCGAGGCCAGGCAGCGGCGGCGCAGGTGGGTCGGCGGGTGGGTGTCGTCGACGCTGTGCCCGCGCCGGGCGGAGACCCGGCGCAGCCGCTCGTACTCGCTCTCGGGGACGGAGCCCATCCGCTCGCCGAGCCGTTCCCACAGCCCCCGCTCGGCCGCGTCGCGCAGCGCGCGCCCCTGGGCCCCGCCGCGCATCTGCGCCGCCACCGACTCGCGCCGCAGCTGGGGTTGCACCGCCTCGCACAGCAGCATCCGGTCCATGAGGGCGACGGCCGCCTCCGTGGACCCGACGCGGGCGGCGCCGGTGTCGGCCCGGTACTCGGCCCGCTGCGAGGCCCTCATCGTCAGCCCGTCGAGCAGGTGGGTCACCCCGTAGACGGCCCAGCGCGGCAGGAAGGCCAGGACGCGCAGGAGGAGGTCCGCCGCCTGGTGCCACAAGGGTGCCAGGGGCGGCAGGGGCGTCGGGGTCAGCAGGTGGTGCCAGCGCTGGAGGGCGTGCAGCGCCCAGCCGGTGAGGTACGAGGAGCGCACGTCGCCGTTCGCGAAGTGTCCGAGCTCGTGGCCCAGCAGGGCCACGAGCTCCTGCGGCGAGAGGATCTCCCACAGCCCGAGCCCCAGGTACATCACTCGGCGGTTCCGGAAGCCGTAGGTGGTGACCCCCGCATTGGCGACCGGCTCCACGACCACGGCGTGCACCCCGGACGTCCCGACGGCGGCCCCGACCTCGTCGATCAGCTCGAACAGCCGGGGCGCGTCCGCCCGGTACAGCACCGGCGCGTGCTTCGGCAGCCGCCCCGGCCGGGGCAGCAGCGCCGCCGCGATCACCAGGACCAGCACGCCGAGCACCGGTTGGATCCCCGTGTGCCATCCATCGATGACCAGCACTCCGGCCACGACCACCAGAGCCGCGGTGACCGCGTGCACCACCACGGAGATCCCGTAGGCCAGGACGGTCGGGGTGTCCAGCGCGGCCGGCCCGTCCTCGCCCCGGCCGATCCCGGCCGCGAGCTGTTCCCCGTGTGCCCGGGCAAGGCGCCGGCGGACCGTTGCTATGCGGCCCCGGTCCGGATCGGGAGCACCCGGATCCACGTTCCAGTCGCATTCCGCGCACCAGTCGACGTACCGCGCGTGCACGGCGACGACGTGCCCGCACTCCGGGCACTGCCGCCCCTGCGGTGTGCGCCCTTCGCTGCCGGATGCCCCGCCGGATGCCTCGGTGCGTTCCCCGATGGTTTCCACGTTCACTGATCCCCTCCCCGACGCGGACCAGCTGTGATCCGCGGTCCGCGCAGGATATGGGGGCCCGACAGGGAGGTTGATCTTATGCTCAGGTTTACGCGAGTCCGCTGGTTTTGCGGCCGATGAGCGACTTTGATGGGTTTCCAGGCCTCGTACCGAAGCAGGGGGACTACTCATGGGCAGCGACCACGGACACAAGGACAGCGCGGACGGCACGGACAGCAGCAGCGGCACCACCACCGCACCGACCCTCATCGGTTCCGTACAGCGGGCGTTGCGCCTCGTGGAGGCGATGCACGCGGAGGGCGGCGTGACCGCCAAGAGGCTCGCCCGGATTACCGGCATTCCCCTGCCCACCGTTTATCACCTGTTGCGCACCCTGAGCCACGAAGGCTACGTACGGCGCGAGGGCGGGGCATTCCGGCTCGCGGACGATCTTCCGCTCGCCTCCTGACGCGTGCCTCGCGCAATCCCCGGCACCCATGATCCAAACCAATGATCAAATTCCGACGGGTTCCGGCCAAGCTGTCACGCGTTAACTCGCATGTTCCAGCGGAAAATGCCAGAACGCCCTTCCGCACGGTGGAACCTGAGTAAGTTCCCTTCTGTCGCGCTGTACGACCGTGCACCACGCCCGGTCCGGCCGGGAGGGGAGCCCGCGTGCCCGGGATCGACGAATGCCTGCTCGAAGCCATGGCCCTGCCCGGGGCGAGGGGCGCCGCACTGGTCGACTGGAGCAGTGGCCTGGCCCTCGGCACCGCGGGGGAGTCGCCGGTCGGGGACCACGAGACCACCGCCGCCGAGACCGCCGAACTGGCGCGGGCCGCCGCCGAGTACGAGTCCTTCGCCCAGGCGGAACCACCGGCCGGCTCCGGCGACGAGGCGGCGGGGCTGCCCGTGGAGGATCTGATCGTCACCACCCGGACCGGCTACCACGTGCTCCGCTTCGTCGAAACCAGCTTCGACAGCAGCGTCTTCCTCCACCTGTGGCTCGACCGGGTCGACGGCAATCTCGCGCTCGCCCGGCACAGACTCCGCGCCCTTGCCGAGGGGCTGGTGCTCAAATGACCGCACATTCCCTCCCCGCGACGGCTGCCGTCTCGCCGTTACTCACCCGGCTCGCCGCCGAGCGCGCCACCGGCGCCCTGCTCCGCGAGCGGGGCACGCTCTTCCTGGAGGACGGCCGGATCGTCCACGCGGAGAGCCCGGCCACCCCCGGCCTGGACGTCCTGCTCACCACCGGCGGCGGCCTCGCCCCGGAGCGCTGGACCGAGGCGGTGAACCAGGCCGGCGCCCGCCGCCAGGTCGCCCGCTTCCTCGTCGACAGCGGGGGCATGGCGGGCGGCGAGCTGGAGATCTGCCACCTCGCCGCGATCTTCGACGCCGCCTTCTTCGCCCTCTCACCGGGCAGCGGCCCCTCCCGCTTCCGCCGCGGGGCCACCCACTGGATCGGTACCGTCCGCTCCGTCGCGGCGGCCGCCGTCGAGCGGGAGACCCGGCGGCGCCGCGAGCTGCTCGACGCGGTCTGGCCCTACCCGCTGCTGGACACCTCCCCGGTCGTGCCCCGGGCCGCGGCCCCCGGCCAAACCGTCACGGCCCGCCAGCGGATCCTGCTGGCCCGCGCCGACGGCGTACGGACACCCGCGGACCTCGCGTGGGTGCTGGGCCGGCCGGCGTTCCACACCCTGCTCGACGTACGGCGGCTGGCCGCGGCCGGGCTCGTCGAGACCCCGTACGCACCGACGGCGGCGGAACCCGCCCCCGAGCACGCCCTGCCCGACTGGATGACGCAGACGCAGTCCCCGGACGTGGCGCTGCTGCGCCGGTTGCGCGACGCACTGGAGGCAAGCCTGTGAGGCTCCCGCTGCGACCGGTCCTGCGCGCCGACCGCTCCGAGCGGCGGCAGCCCGAAAGGAGGAAGGCCGACATGAGCACGGTGCCCGCCGAAGCGGAGGCCGAGATACTCGCCGAGCTCCGGCGGCTACGGTCCCGCGTCCCCCAGCTCACCGGCGCCCTCGCCGCCAGCGCCGACGGCCTGGTCCTGGCCCAGGACAGCGCCGCCGCCGAGGCCGAGTCCGTCGCGGCCCTGACGGCGGCCGCCCTCGGGGTGGCCCAGCGGCTCAGCGACTGCACCGGTCAGGGCGGCTTCCGCGAGCTGCTCGTGCGCGGGGAGCACGGCTACGTCGCCACCTACGCGGCGGGCGAAGCGGCGGTCCTCACGCTGGTGGCCGAGCAGCGCGTCAACGTGGGCCGCCTCCACCTGGAGGCCCGGCGCTCCAGCCTGCGCATAGCCGAGCTGATCGACCACAGCCTCGGCCGCCGGGTCCCCTGAGCACAGGCCCGCGGACCGCGGCGCGACCCGGACCGCCGACCGCCCGGCGGTCCCCCCGACCACGTACCTCCGTACCGACCGAATCCCGGGACAGCCGGACAAGAAACAAGAAAGAGGAACGAACCATGAGTAACGTGGAAACCGCACTCAAGGAAGCCACCACCAGCATCGAGGGCGTGCTCGGCGCCGCGTTGGTGGACTACAGCAGCGGCATGGCCCTCGGCACCATCGGCGGCGGCAAGGATCTGGACCTCACGATCGCCGCGGCCGGCAACACCGACGTGGTGCGCGCCAAGCTCCGCACGATGGAGATGCTCAACCTCAACGAGGACATCGAGGACATCCTGATCACTCTCGGCAGCCAATACCACCTGATCCGGCTGCTGAAGGGCCGGGGCGGCGCCGGGCTCTTCCTCTACCTCGCGCTGGACAAGGGGCGCGCCAACCTCGCGATGGCCCGGCACCAGCTGAGGAAGATCGAAGCGGAACTCGAAGTCTGATCAGGTGGCGGCGAGGTGGCGGGCGGTTGAACTCATTGCCGTCCGCCCGGCGGCTTTTCCCGTATGTCCGAGACGCCGGATTTTATCATCTCGTTACGCAGTAAGATGCTGTAATCAGCTGATCATCAACAGATTAATACGCTGGAGAACTCGCCGCCCATGCCCCCGCGCCTCAGCATCGTCGTACCCGTCTACAACGTCGAGCTTTATCTTGACGAGTGCCTGGAGTCCATCGCAGCGCAGACTTTCGATGACTTTGAAGTCGTGCTCGTCGACGACGGATCCACGGATGACAGTGCGGCCATGGCACAGGCGTTCGCGGACCGTGACGCGCGGTTCCGGGTGGTCCTCCAGCAGAACGCCGGCCTCGGCGCCGCCCGCAACGTCGGCGCCCGCCACATCACCCCCGGTACGGAGTACCTGGCCTTCGTCGACAGCGACGACACGATGCCGGACTACGCCTACCAGCGGATGATCGACGCCCTCGACGAGACCGGCTCCGACTTCGCCGCCGGCAACGTCAAGCGCTTCCGCTCCGTCGGCATGTCGCAGTCCTGGGGGCACCGCGCCGCGTTCGCCCACACCAAACTGGAGACCCACATCTCCAAGTTCCCGGCGCTGGTCACCGACCGCACCGCGTGGAACAAGGTCTACCGGCGCAGTTTCTGGGACGAGCACGCATTCCAGTACCCGGAGGGCATCCTCTACGAGGACGCACCCGTCAGCATCCCCGCGCACTACTTCGCCACCAGCGTCGACATCCTCAGCGAATGCGTCTACCACTGGCGCGTCCGCGAGACCGGCGAGCGCTCCATCACCCAGCGCTCCACCGACCCGGTGTCGGTCATCGACCGGGTGGCGTCCGTACGCCTGGTGCGCGAGGCGCTCCAGCGCAAGCAGGGCGCCCCGTACGCCCGTTACCTGCGCGAATACGACCACAACGTGCTGAGCGAGGAACTCCCGCTCATCTACAAGTACGTCGCGGAGGCCGGACCCGACTTCCGTGCCGCCTTCTCCAAGGAAGTCGGCGGACTCGTCCGGGAGATCGGCACCGGGCCGTGGCCCGACCTCACCGTCGCCGACCGGCTCAAGGCGTACCTGGCCGGCGAGGGCCGGATCGAGGAGTTCATCAGCCTCCTCCAGCACCAGAAGGACTTCACGTACAGCGTGCCGGTCAAGGGGCTGGCCCGCCCGCAGGCCGACTACCCCTTCCTCAAGGCACCGGTCCCCGGCAAGGTCCTGACCCTCGGCCCGCGCGAGCGCCGCGTCGTCAGCCGCCTGGAGCAGGCCCAGTGGACCGACGGCAAACTGCTGCTGCGCGGCTACGCGCTGCCCGGCCACCTCGGCGCCGAGAGCCGCCTCGGCTCGCGCAAAGCACTGATCTTCCGCGAGAGCGGCAAGCGCCGCCGGACCGTCGTCACCACCCGTACGGTCGCCTCCCCGATGGCCACCGTGAACTCCCCGCACCTCGCCCTGCGCCACGCCGACTGGGCCGGCTTCACCGCCGTCGTCGACCCCACCTCCTTCCAGACGGGCGGCAAGTGGAACGAAGGCGTGTGGACCACCTCGGTGGCCGTCACCGGCGCCGGCGGCCTGCACCGCTCCCGGCTCCGCGGCGGCGAGCACGACAGCGGCCAGAACCCGCCCGCGCACTGGGTGGCCCCCGACGTGCGGATCGTTCCGAACACCCTCGGCGCCCTCACCCTCCAGGTCGAGATCGTCCGCGCCCGCGCCCTGGACGTCCGCGCGTCCGGTGACGACGCCGTCGAGGTGGTGGGCGAGCTCGCAGCCGAGGTCGGCGCGGGCGGCGCCCTGCGCGCGCAGCACGTCTCCACCGGGGCCGTGCTCACCTACCCGCTGGAGACCTCCGCCGCCGTCGCCGGCGGCCGGATCCCCTTCACCGCACGCGTCCCGCTGGCCGAACTGGCCGCCGTCCCCGACGCCCCCCGCGAGCCCGGCGAGTGGACCCCCGAGCCGTGGAGCCTGTCCGTGACCGGCGCCGACGGCACCGAGCAGCGGCTGGCCCACGACGAGCGCGCCGGTTTCGCCGGACTGGTCGTACCCCTGCCCGGCGAAGAGAGCGACCGCTTCCTCTTCGCCAAGCGCGGCAACACCGGACACCTCACCCTCTCCGTGCAGCCGTCCCCGCCGCTGGTCGACGCGGTCGAGGCGAAGGACGGCAGGCTGACCCTGCGGGGCCGGTTCGTCGCGCCCGTGGACGAGCCCTGCGAACTGGTCCTGCACGATGCGCACGGAGTCGAGTTCAGCTACCCCGTCACCCGGGACGGCGACCGCTTCGAAGCCTCCTTCGAGCCGGTGCCCGCCGAGTCCTACGCCGGCCACACCCCCCTCCCGCAGGGCCGCTGGTGGCCCTCGATGCGGCCGGTCTCCCGGGGCGGAGTCACCGCGGGTCTGCTCGGCGTCGACCGCGGCGCCCCGGTGCAGTTCGCGCCCACCGCCCTGCACGCGGGACCCCAGGCCCTCACGGCGCGGGGCCGCCGCATACGGGTCGAAGCCCGGCTCTACGACCGCCTGGCGCTGATCGCCGACCCGCTGATCAGCCCGCACGACCGCTCGCACTACGCGCAGCGCGTCGCCCGCGACGTGACGTACCCGGCGCAGAGAGCCCTGCCGGTCAAGGACCTCGTCGTCTACGACTCCTTCCAGGGGAACGGCGCCGGCGACTCGCCCCGCGCCATCCACGAGGAGCTCGTGCGGCGCGGCGAGAAGCTGGAGCACGTCTGGCTGGTGCGCGACGGCCGCGCCGAGGTCCCCCCGACCGCCCGCGCGGTCCAGTACGACAGCCTGGAGTCCTGGGACGTGCTCGCGCGCGCCCGGTACTACGTGGTCAACGACAGCGTGCCGATGGCCTTCAGGCGCCGCCCCGGCCAGACCGTCGTGCAGACGTGGCACGGTACGCCGCTGAAGCAGATCGGCCACGACTTCATGCACGACTACTACACCAGCCCCGAGGTGCTGGAGGCGCTGGAGCACGACAGCGCCCAGTGGTCGCTGCTCGCCTCCCCGGGCTCGTACGCCACTGAGGTCCTCAAGCGGGCACTCGGCTACGACGGCGAGACCATCGAGTCCGGCAGCGCGCGCACGGACGCGCTCCTGAAGCCCGACCCGGCGCGGATCACCGAAATCCGCCGCCGGCTCGGCCTGCCGGAAGGTAAGAAGGTCGTCCTCTACATGCCCACGTGGCGGGAGAACCGCCTCGGCTGGTCGCTCGCCTCCGGCTACCGGCTCGACCTGCGGATCGACATCGAAGCGGCCCGCCGCGAGCTCGGCGAGGACCACGTCCTGCTCGTCCGCGGTCACCACAAGGTCAACGAACAGCTCCGCGACGGAGTCCGCGACGGCTTCGTCAAGGACGTGTCCCGCTGGCACGACCCGACCGACCTGCTGCTCGTCGCCGACGTGCTGATCTCGGACTACTCCTCCGCGATCTTCGACTACGCGCACACCGACAAGCCGATCCTGCTCTTCACCTACGACCTGGAGCACTACCGCGACACGCTGCGCGGCTTCACCTTCGACTTCGAGAAGAAGGCCCCGGGCCCGCTGCTGCGGGACTCGGCGAGCCTGATCGAAGCCGTGCGCGACGCGGACGAGGTGGGCGCGCGGTACGCGCGGGCACGCGCCGAGTTCCGGGCGGAGTTCTGCGACCTGGACGACGGCCGCGCCGCGGAGCGGATCGTCGACCGCATGCTCGGCATGTAGCCCACACGAGTGCGATACGGACCGGCCCCGGCCCCACCGATGAGTTTCGGGGCCGGGGCCGGTCCGTATGTACGGGACGGTTTCCCTTTCCGTCCGCCCCGTACGCGCACCCTGCCGGAGGCAGTCATGAGCAGCAACGGTTTCACCACGTGCCTGTGGTTCGACGGCAACGCGGAAGCCGCCGCCGACTACTACCTGTCCGTCTTCAAGGACGGAAAGCTCGGCCGCGTCGGCCGCTACACCGAGGCGGGGCCCGGCCCGGCGGGCGAGGTCCTCGTCATCGAGTTCGAGATCAACGGACAGAAGTTCGTCGGCCTCAACGGCGGCCCGCAATTCCACTTCAGCGAGGCCATCTCCTTCCAGATCCACTGCGCCGACGACGCGGAGGCGGACTACTACTACGACACGCTGACCTCCGACGGCGGCGAGGAATCCGCCTGCGGGTGGGTCAAGGACAAGTTCGGCGTGTCCTGGCAGGTCATCCCGGCCGGGGCCATCGACCTGATCGCCGACCCCGACCCGCAGCGGGCCGCTCGCGCGACCGCCGCCATGATGAAGATGAAGAAGCTCGACGTGGCCGAGATGCGACGGGCCGCGGACGCGGCGTAGGCCGGGCGCCGGCGTGCGTGAGCGCCCGCCCCCGCCGCCACGAGCGGCTTCCCCCTAGGGAACGCACGACGGCCCCGCGCGGAGCTCCATAGGGTGACAGCATGCCGACCACCGTCCTGTACTGCTCCGATCCGCTGAACGAGCGCCGGGCCGATGCCCACTTCGCCGGCGAGGCCCGGGCGCTGCGCGCCGCCGGCGCCGTCACCGCGCTCATCGACCACGACGCGCTGCTCGCCGGGGACGCGGGCCGGGCGGTGGCCCGGGTACCCGCCGGGGGCGGGCGCCCTGTGGTACCGGGGCTGGATGCTCCCGGCCCGGCGGTACGCGGAGCTCGACGCCGCCCTGCGCGAGCGTGGTGGTGAACTCCGGGTGAGCCCCGATGCGTACCGCGGCGCCCACGAACTCCCCGGCTGGTACGAGGCCTTCGCCGAGCTGACCCCGGCCACCGGCTGGCTGCCGACGGCCCCGGGGCGGACCCCTGACCCGGCCCGCCTGGCGGAACTCGCCGAGGCGCTGCCGTCCCGCTCCGGCATCGTCAAGGACTACGTCAAGTCCCGCAAGCACGAGTGGGCCGAGGCCTGTCACCTCCCCGATCTCGCCGACCGGGCCGCCGTGCAGCGGGTGGTGGGCCGCTTCGTGGAACTCCAGGGCGACGACCTCACCGGCGGGGTGGTGCTGCGCGCCTTCGAGGACTTCACCGTGGCCGCGGACACGGCCACCGAAGTACGGGTCTGGTGGCGCGACGGCGAGCCCCGGCTGGTGACCGCCCACCCCGACAGCCCGTACGGGGCGGTCGTGACGCCGGACCTCGACGCGGTGGGCGCCGCTGTCAGGGCGCTGGGCTGCCCCTTCGTCACCACCGACCTCGCGCTGCGCGCGGACGGGGTCTGGCGGGTGGTCGAAGTGGGCGACGGGCAGGTCAGTGACCTGCACCGGGAGGTCGATCCTGCCTCGTTCGCCGACCTCCTGACCGTCACTTGAGGGTCTCGTGATGGCTGAACAGGACCTGCTGTGCGCCCCCTTCGCTTCTGGTACAACACCGGACATGACGGCATTCGAGATCAACGGCGCGAGCGCCGCCGACATGGCGCTGATCCGGGACTGGGCCGACGAGGAGGGCTGGAATCCGGGGGACTCCGACCGGTTCGCGTTCGCCGTCGCCGACCCGGGCGGCTTCCTCGTCGGCCGGCTCGGCGGGGAGCCCGTCGCGTGCGTCTCGGCGGTGCGGTACGGGGCGGGCTTCGGCTTCATCGGCTTCTACATCGCCCGCCCCGAGGTCCGCGGCCGGGGCTACGGGATCCAGCTGTGGCGGCCGGGCATGGAACGGCTCGACGGGCGGCTCGTCGGACTGGACGGAGTGGTCGAGCAGCAGGACAACTACCGCAAGTCCGGCTTCCGTTCGGCCTGGAACAACGTCCGCCACGAAGGCGTGCCGCGCGCCGCCGCCGATCCGGCGCGGGGATCGGGGTCCGGCGCGGGGGCCGGGCTGGAGATCGTGGACGTGAGCACCCTGCCCTTCGGGCAACTCGCCGCCTACGACCGCAGGTTCTTCCCCGCGCCCCGTGATGCCTTCCTGGCCGCCTGGGTCGGGCTGCCGGGCCGGACCGGCCTCGCCGCCGTCCGGGACGGGCGGATCGAGGGGCTCGGAGTGATCCGGCCGTGCAGCGGTGCCTCACGGATCGGGCCGCTCTACGCCGCCTCCCCGGCGGTCGCGGAGGCCCTGCTGCTCCGGCTGGCGGAGCACGCCCCGGACGGGATGGTCGCCGTGGACGTACCGGACGCCCACCCCGCGGCCACGGCCCTGTCGGCGCGACTGGGCCTGACCCCCACCTTCGAGGCCGCCCGGATGTACACCGGCCGCGAGCCGGACGTCGACCTGACCGGCGTGTACGGCGTGACGAGCCTCGAACTGGGCTGACGGGGGCGGCCTGCCAGGCCGGCGCGGCGGGTCGAGGCGGCGGGGCCGGGCGGCCGGACAACCGGTCGGGCGACCGCCCGACCGCCTGCCCGTCGGCAGGCCGGGCGGCCGGTCAGAAGTCGAACAGCACGCCGGTGCTGTTCCGCAGCCCGCACGAGTTGGCGTAGGTGTAGGAGTAGCTCAGGTGCCGGCCCTGCCACACCCCGTCGGCCGTGACCGTCACGGGGGCCCACTCGCGGGTGCACGCCGAGTCCTGGCGGGGCTGGGCGAGTGCGTCCAGCTCGGGTCCGTTGGCCCGTATCTCGCTACAGGCGGCGGCCGGGGCCGGGTGCGTTCCGCCGGCCCGGGGCGCGCAGACGAGGGTGACCGCGCGCAGCACGGTGCCGCTCGCGGCGTCGTCGCCGTCCGTGACGCTCAGGACGAGCGCGGAGGGCGCGTAGAGGGAATCGGCTCCGGACGGCGCGGCGCCGGCCGCCCCGGACCCGGCCAGGGCGGTGAGGGCCGCGAGCCCCATGGCGACGGACGAAAGCCCCAGGCTCCTGGTGATGAACCGCATGTCGAACACTCCTTGCGTCGTTGTGTCGGATAACGGACGGGAGTCTTGCCCATGCGGAAGCGGAACGCCCGTTCGCACCTCTACTTCTCGTCACCGAACGCGCACGCATGACCGCAGACCGCAGCGGTGGCCCGGTGGCTGACCTGCGGCTGACCTGTGAAGGAGCAGTCGGCGGATTCGGCCGAACACGCTCGGTAGCGCGCCGGTTCGCAGCCCCGGTCAGCTCGCGGCGGCGCGAGGGGCGTACAGGTCGAGGAGGCGGGTGCGGGTCTGGTGCAGCCGGAGCGCGAGGACCCGGCCCACCCAGTGGCCGACGGCGGACCCGAAGGCCGGATCGGCGTCCATGAGCATCCGCACGGTCGTGGCGTCGAACTCGTACGCGCGGACCGGCGTCATCGCCTCGGCGCTCAGCTGCCACACGTACGGCGGGAACAGCCATGACCAGCCCACCAGCTCGCCCGGGCCCAGGCTCTCGATAGGGGTTGCCCGGCGGCCGGATCCCGGGATCTGCAGGGTCACGGTTCCGGAGCGCACGATCCAGAAGGAATGTGCCCGGGTGCCTTCGTCGAAGATCCGGGCACCCTCGCGGATGTTGACCTCAAGGGCGTGGGACATCAGGCGTCCACGGTGTTCGGTGGACAGCACGGCAGCGAGACGAATGGGGGAAGGTGTGCTCACGACGGCCTCCGATCGGGACCCCCCGCTCCCCAGTGTCGCCGACGAAGGGCCGAATCCGAGGTTTCGGTGTGGGGAGGATGAACCGATTTCTGGCGGAACAAACCCCTCCGACCGTGGCGGGAGCCCTACGGGGCCCTGGCCGGGGCTCCGGCGCCGCCCCGACAGGGCCGCGCCGGAGGGTTGCCGGGCTGTTGTCGACCCCCACAGTCCTCCGCTGTCGACCCCCCTCAGCCCTCCGCGTCGGCCTCCAGGCAGGCCAGCTCCATCGCGTCGAGGACGGCCTCGTGGCTGCGCCTGCTGAGCTCGGCGACGTTCTCGATCTGCGCCGTCGCCCAGGACGCCAGGGTCGTCACGAGCACGCGCAGACCGTCGGTGCCGAACTCGGCGAGGATCTCGTCGGCGGTGATCATCGCCTCCTCCGGCACCTGCTCCGGCGGTTCCAGCCCGGTGAGGCCGCGGAGCAGCGCCAGGGTGCGGCGGGAGATCTCCGGGGTCATCCCCGCCAGCCGCACGTCTTCTTCTTCGTCCATCCCGCTCCGCCCTCCGGTCGCCCTACACAGGGGCACGGTAGAGGGACGAGCCCCCGAGTGGGGCGGCATTCGCGAGACCGACCGCCCGGGGCGGGAGCCGGGCGGTCGCCGCGCGGGAGCCGGAGGCCCCGGGGCGCGTCCCGTCCCGGTGACGGCGCAATTTGGCATCCGATGCGTCAAGAGGGATGAACGCAACGGAGATTGCCCCTAAGGTGCGCCCGTGATCGAGTCACGGACAGTCGTACGCCTGTTTTCGGCCACACCGCGATCCGCGTACACGCACCACACCATCGAACTGGGGGGTTCATGCGTAGATCCAGAGGCCTGGCGGCCGCTCTCGCCCTGTCCGTGGCCGGCACCGGCACGGCCATCGGTCTCGGCCTCGTCGAAGAGGCGGCGGCCATCACCCCGCCGGTGGCCTTCACGGCCGACGCGCTGTCCACGTGGCAGCCCAACGGCATCGTCTGGGCCCTCGCCGAGGCGGGCGGCCAGGTCTTCGTCGGCGGCACCTTCTCCGCCGTGCGCCCGCCCGAGGGCGGCGCCGGCAGCGAACAGCAGGCGGTGAACTTCGCGACGCTCGACGCCGCGACCGGCGCCCCGACCTCCTGCAAGCTGTCCTTCACCGTGGGCGGCGGCACCGCCACCGTCCGCGCCCTCACCCTCTCGCCGGACAAGCAGACCCTGTACGCGGGCGGCTACTTCGGCGCCGTCAACGGCACGCCGGTCTCCAGCCTCGCCGCCATCGACGTGGCGACCTGCACCGTGAAGACCGGCTTCCGTCCGGCCTTCGCGGCCACCGTCCGGGCCCTCGCCGTCACCGGCGACACGGTGTACGCGGGCGGCGACTTCCTCACCGTCGCCGGCCAGCAGCGCGAGCGCTTCGCCGCCGTCGACGCCGCCGACGGCACGCTGAAGCCCTTCACGGCCAACGCCGACGAGCCGGGCCGCGCCGTCGAGGTCACCCCGGACGGCGCACACGTCGTCCTGGGCGGAGACTTCTTCACCGTGGGCGGTGCGGCCACCCACGCCCTCGCCGTCGTGGACGCCGTGAGCGGCGCCCTCACCAAGGCCTACCCCGGGTTCATCGAATCCAATTCGGTGGTCAAGGACGTGGCTGTCGACGCGACGGGCTTCTACACCGCGAACGAGGGTACGGGCGGCGGGGTCTTCGACGGCCGCATCGCCCTCAACCTCAGTGACTTCGGCCAGCGTTGGCGCGACACCTGCCTCGGCGCCACCCAGGCCGTGCTCCCGTACCAGGACGTGCTCTACAGCGCCTCGCACGCGCACGACTGCTCCAGCGTCGGCGAGTACCCGGACGGCCAGCGCCACCACCTGCTCGCCGAACCGACCACCGGCACCAACAAGCTGGGCTGGGCGCCCGACACCAACGACGGCATCGGCGAGGGCATCGGCCCGCGCGTGATGACCGTCGGATCCAAGGCCGGCGTGCAATACCTCTGGGTCGGCGGCGAATTCACCACCGTCAACGGATCGGCGCAGCAGAGCCTCACGCGCTTCGCGTCCACCGGGGACACCGGCGCGCCCACCGCGCCCGTCGCGAGCGCGGTCAGCTTCAAGCCGGGCGAGGCGCAGGTCCGCTGGCGCACCAGTCTCGACCTGGACGACAGCGCCCTGACGTACAAGATCTACCGCAACGGGGCGGCCACCCCGATCGCCACGGTCACCGCCGACTCGCTGTTCTTCCGGCGTCCCCAGGCGTCCTGGACCGACACCACCGTCGCCGCCGGCCAGTCGTACGCGTACCGGGTGACGGCGAGCGACGCCGCCGGGAACACCAGCGCCCTGTCGGGGGCGGCGAACGTGACCGTGCCGACCTCGGTGGACGCCTACCCGAACCAGGTCCGCACCGACGGGGCCCAGCAGTACTGGCGTTACGACGAGTCGGCAGGGCCCTTCGCCGCCGACTCCTCGGTGGGCGGCAATCAGAGCGGCGTGCACCTGGGCGGCCCCGCCCTGCGCCAGTCGCCCGGAGCGGTACCCGGCGCCGGCACGGCCATCGGCTTCGACGGCACGGACGCCCAGGTGTACGGGGACAAGCGCCAGAACGTGGGCAGTACCTACTCCGTCGAAACCTGGTTCAAGACGAACACCACGCGGGGCGGCAAGCTCGTCGGCTTCGGCAACAACCAGGACCGCACCAGCAGCCAGTACGACAAGCACGTCTACATGACCAATGACGGCCGGCTCGCCTTCGGCGTCTACACCGGAGGCACCCGCACCGTCACCACCAGCGCCGCCTACAACGACGACGCCTGGCACCACGTCGTGGCGACCCAGGGACCGGGCGGCATCACCCTGTACGTGGACGGCGTGCAGAAGGGCACGCTGAACGTCACCACGCACGAGAACTTCTCCGGCTACTGGCACGCCGGCGGCGACAACCTGAGCGGCTGGCCGAACCGCCCGACCAGCGACTTCTGGGCGGGCCGGCTCGACGAAACCGCCGTCTACCCGACCGTCCTGAGCGCGGCCCAGGTGCAGAACCACTTCGCCCTCGCCTCCGCCCCGGCCGACTCGGTCGTCCAGGTCACCGCGTCCGAGGACACCTACGCCAACGCCGGTGCGCCCGGCACCAACTACGGCACCTCCAGCTCCCTGGCGGTGCGCGGCACCTCGTTCTACGCGAGCTACCTGCGCTTCGACCTGCCCGCCGCTCCCGCGGGCACCGTGCTGAAGTCGGCCACGCTCGAGGTGAAGACCAGCACGATGAGCGGAGCCGGTACGACGGACACCGTCTCGGTGGTGCCCGTCACCGGGGCGTGGACGCAGGACGGGACCACCTACGCCAACCGCCCCGCGCTCGGCGGGCCGGCGCTCGGCGCCTTCGCGGGCGTGCCGGACGGTTCGGCGGTCCACGGCGCCGGGCTGAACACGGCCGCCGTCACGGGAGCGCTGGGCACCGCGTACGGCCTGGCGCTGACCAGCACGGGCACGGACGCCCTGTGGCTCTGGTCCTCACGGGCCCAGGCCAACGAGGGGACACCGCGGCTCACGCTGACCTTCGGCGCGCCGTAGCCGACGGCATCGGACGGCATCGGACGGCCTCCGGCGGGTCGTCAGGAGCTCGTGGGGGGTTCCACTTCGAGGAAGCGGCGGCGGCGGGGGCCGCGGTACAGGAGGCAGACCCAGCCGAGGGGTTCGAGCGCGGCCGAGCAGGCCGTCAGGCGTTCCTGTTCCTCCTCGGCCGCGCCGCCGCCCGGCGGGCCCAGCCAGGTCACCTCGACCCGCCCCTCACCGGACGCGGCCACCCGGTAGCCGGTCCGGGTGCGCGACCCCTGCGGATCCTGCGCCGACGCGGGGAAACCCGAAGCCTCCAGTACGAGGGCCACCGCGCGCGGCATCAGGCGCAGCTCCCAGGGGGCGGGAACCGCGGCGCCGGCCGGTCCGTTGACCAGGCGGCGGATCTGCAACAGGCCCTCGTACGCGGTACGGAGCTGCGCCGCCCGTCCCGCTTCGGGCGGCGCCGGGCCGTCGCCGCCCGCCGGTTCGAAGCCCTGCCCCGGTGTGGTCACTGCCGCTGCCCCCTCGTCCGGCGGGCCGGTCCGCCGGTCCGCCGGCCCACCGGTCCGCCGGCCCACCGGTACACATCTGAGTACGTCACACCCAACGGCCTGAGTATCCACCCCGATTCCCCGGCGAGCTCCCGGTGATCAGATGGGGTCATGCCCTCCGACGCCGTCCTCGCCGACGCAACCGCCGCCGCCGCCCACCGGCCTGTGAACCGCCCGCGCGTGCAGCAGCACGTGACCACCGCGGGTGCGGCGCTGGCCGTGGCTCTGGTTCCGCTCGTGGTCGGCGTCCTGGTGGCCAAGGGGCTCGCCGCCGACCCGCACGCCCCCGTCAACGCCCTGATCGCGGGCGGCGGCCAGCGCGCCGGGCTGTCTCCGGCCGAATGGCGTCGGCGCGGCCACGTCACGATGAGGCGGCTGCGTACGGCCCGCCGCGGCGCGGTCCGCGGCACCGTGCGGGGCACGGTCCGCGACACCGTACGGGGCTGCGCCTACGTCTGCGGCCGTCGCCCGGCGGGCCGCTGAGCCCGCAGCCAGGCGGCGGCGTCCCCCGGCCACACCACGGTGTCGGCCCGCCGCCACAGCAGATCGCGTACGGCCTCGGGCCCGGAGGAGTCGAGATCATAGGAGCTCCGCCGGGGGAGTGCCCCCCGGCGGAGCCAGGCCGACGACGGACAGTCAGGCGCCGAGCGGTTCCTGGAGCTCCGTGACCCACTGGTCGCGGTCCTCCGGGCAGGCCAGGGTCAGCTCGCGCGCGTACCCGCTGGAGCGCTCCCCGTTCGCATCGATCCACTGGGCCAGGGCCTGCGCGGTCGGCAGCACGCCGTCCATCGAGCCCCGGTGCACGACCGTCGCGGCCCGTTTGACGGCGGGCAGCACGACGATCCGTACGTCGCCCCCGAGGTCCTCGGCCCGCACCGGGGCGGCCACCGGCAGCCCGGCGTGGACCAGGACGGCACCCGGGCGCGCCGCGTCCCCGGCGTCCTCGTAGTACGCGATGCCCGGGGCGGTCGGCGTCACTCCGGCGCTCTCGACGCGGCGGCACAGCTCGTCGTACAGCGGGCCGATGACCGGGCTGATGTCCTGCGGCTCGTAACTGCCGGCGATCCCGCTCAGCTCGGCGAGGCGTACGGGCGGAAGGCTCTTCACGACGATGTCGATGGAAGACATGGTTCCCTCGTTCTCGATGATCCGGAGCCTCGTCTCGACCTGGGTCAGCCGGGCCGCCGCGGCGGCCATGGCCGACTCCAGCTCCGCCCGCCGCAGCCGCAGCATGCCGCGCAGCTCCTCCGAGCCCACGAGCTCGTCGATGATCGAGCCCACCTGGTCCAGGCTGAAGCCGAGCTCCTTGAGCGCGATGACACGGTTGAGGCGGGCGAGTTGCCCGGCCTCGTAGTAGCGGTAGCCGCTGGCGGGGTCGACACGGGCCGGGCGGAGCAGTCCGAGGGCGTCGTAGTGACGCAGCATGCGGACCGATACCCGGCCGTGCTTGGCGAAGTCTCCGATGGTGAACATGACGCCTTCCAGTGCAGGCCCTGACACGGTGTGAGGGTCAAGCCCGACCAGAGTATTCGGGTGTCAGGGCAGGTCAGCGGCCGTATTGGCGCAGGCACAGGTCCACGATGGAAGCCGGCACGGAGCCTTCGGCCGCCGCGCACAACTCGTCCAGGCGGGGCGGCGGGGCCGGTTGCCGGCCGGAGCGGGCGGGCGCGGCCTTGGGCGGGTGCGGCCGGCGTGGCGC
>NZ_JAGGOW010000066.1 GCF_018614135.1 Streptomyces sp. ISL-66 | reverse complement strand
GGCTCCGTAGAGCAGGCCGGCCATCGTCGGCGAGCGCGGGCCCGTGCGTGGGGAAGAGGGGTGCCCCACTGTCGAGTCCGAGTCACCCTGTCGACCCTGCGCTCCGTGTCCTCGCCGCAAGCGGCTGCGGGCCGGTGCTCGTGGCGACGCTCCCTACGCATCGAGGTGAGCTGAGTGGGTGGCTCGGGTACCTCCGCACCCCGTCAACCGCATGGCGGGCCCGTCGCGGCTGGCGTTCTGTGGTTGCTGTCGAAGAGGGGGTGAGTAGGAGTCAGCCTCATCGAGACCCTGCGGGAAAGCGTTCGGGAACCCCCGGAAGTGCGCGCAGTGCGCATGTGCACCTTTCTTAAAAGAAGGGGCAACGCTCTGACCTGCGGGTTTGTCTCCAAAGTGAGTACCGTGGGTTCACACTACCGAGCGGTAATGAGTCCCCCAGTTGCACATAACTGAGCCCGCGAAAGGGCTGCGAGAGAGATGCCTGGCATCCGAGCATCACGGAAAGTGATCCACCTGTGGCGACTTCACACAACTGCCCCGATTGACGGAAGCTGAGGTTCACATCTGTCTCACGCTGACACAACCGCGTCATCTCTGGAGCTCTTGTTGAGGCCACCGACCCCTGCCCGACTTGGTGGGCGGGGGTGAATGAACTGCCAGTAGATGTGATGTTGCAGGGCTGCATCATCGCCTGAACTGACGGCACGCAAAGAGCTGCCGCCCGAGGATCAGGCCCCCGAGGTGAGCGCTCTCTTTGAAGCGATCGAGGAACTGACCCGGGCCCGCGAGCAGGTCGACCAGCAGCAGCAGAAGTACGACGCGGCGATGGCACGCGCCATGGAAGGCGACCCGCCCCGAGGCCGGCCACCCGTATCGCCGCCGCGCTGGGCATCACCCGCGACGCGGTCTTCCAAGGCGATTCAACGCCACCAGGAACGCAACAAGACGAACCAGGGCCGGTAGCTGAACGCTGGCGGTCAGCGCACACAGGACAGCCCCCGACCGATTCGAGCCGGTCGGGGGCTGTCCTGTGCTCGGGGTGCGGCCCCGCCCGTCGTGTAGCCGAGCGGGACCACATGAGAAGTCTGCCGGTCTGGCGCCGGTATCAGCGCTTCTCAGCTCTGCCAGGTGATCGTCTGCCCGTCCGAGGTGACGGTGATCTCGAAGCGATCCAGGCCGGGAGCACCGTCGTTCCGCCACCCGGTGACGTGGTCCTCGATGTCATCCCACAGCCGGGCCGGACCGTCTTGACGGACTGTCCACCTCCCGTCCTCGTCAGTAAGCGCCGCCCACGATCCGGCCTCCACGTCGATGAGGACCTGTTCGGTGCGGCCGTCGCGGTCGAGGGTGATGCGCTGCGCCCGGGGTGCGGCGAGCTGGGCGACGAAGCGGGTGTCCCAGTCGTCCAGCTCGTCTGCGCCGAGAGCAGCGGCACGCTCCTCGCCCTGGTCGAGGTCGGGAAGGAGGCCGAGGGGCGGAGGTGCCTGGGGGCGGGCGAGCATGAAGGAGATTCGTCCGCCGAGGAAGCGACCGGAGGAGGTGCCGTCGTCGTGGACGGTGAGGCGGGCGAGTTCGGAGGAGTACATCCAGCCGCCGAGGGTGGCGAGGATGAGTCCGCCGGGCCGGGTCTGCTCGATCCAGGCTGAGGGAAGAGAGACGATGCCGCAGGTGGCGATCACGCGGTCATACGGGGCGCCGTCCTTGTGGCCGTCGAGGCCGTCGCCGACGATCCGGTGTGGGGCGTATCCGCAGGTGCCGAGCGCGGCTCCGGCGCGTCCGGATACCTCCTCGTCGACTTCGACCGTGGTCACGAGGTCGTCGCCGAGGCGGTGGCACATGAGCGCGGTGGAGTAGCCGGTGCCCGTGCCGATCTCCATCACCCGCTGCCCATCCTCGACTCCAAGGTCTTCGAGCATTCGCACCACCAGGGAGGGCATGGTGCTGGACGACGTCGGCGAGCGCATGATCTCGCCTCGGATGTCCCGGGGTGCGATGGTGCCCGCGATCTGCGTCACGAGGGACTCGTCCTCGTAGCAGCGTTCGATCCACAGGGGGGCGTCAGGCATGACCGGGGTCCACGCGGTCGGCCCGCCTGTGTCGATGCGGTCGAAGAACCCGCCCCGCAGGAACTCGTGACGCGGCACCGCTTCGACCGCAGCGCGCCACGGCGGGGTGCGCAGGTGCTGGCCGGCCGATAGCTGTGCGGCGAGGATCCGCCGGAGCTCTTGGTCGTCGCTCACATCATCTTCCTCTCCAACAGGTCAGCCATGGCCGCGACCATCGGCAGACCGGTCTCCGGCTCCATCCAGGCCCACTGGCCAGACGGGTTGCATTCGAGGAACCACCATTGCCCGTGGCAGTCGATGGCGAAGTCGAAAGCGCCGAATACGAGCCGGAACTGGGCGAGGTATGCGCGCAGTGCTTCGGTGATCCCGGGCGGCGGCTGGGCGACGGTGTACGTCAGGCGGTCGTAGTCGGTGCGCCAGTCCAACAGATCGGAGTCGATGCGGACGCAGAACACCTTGTCGCCGATCACGGTCACCCGGACGTCGCCGGATTTCTCGATGCGCTCCTGGAACAGATGAACCGTCCCGGCCACCGAGTCGTCGATCTCTTCGGCCGTCACCTCCAGTACCTCGACCGTGCAGGAGACTCCGTCGATCCGGTACAGCGGTGTCGACAGCGGCTTGTAGATCACGGAGGGGCGCTGCTTGATGAACGCCCTGGCTTCGTCCGGATTGGAGGTAAACAGAGTGTCCGGGACGAGGAACCCGGCATCGACTGCGGCGGCGAGGCCGGAGGGCTTGAACTCGGCGTCGCCGATCCGGTGGGGGTGGTTGACGTACAGGCAGCCGGGCAGGGACGCGAGTACGCCCCCGAGGCCGTAGCGAGCCTGCGTGATCGCGAACCGGGCGGTCTGCTCGTCCAGGTGGGGGAAGGCGAAGCCGGAGGGACGCCGGTAGTAGAGGGAGCGGACGCGGGAGAGGTCTGCCGTACGGGTCGGGGTGCGCAGGGCGCCCCGGATGCCGTCGGCGGTGATGGTGGCCTCGAACGACAAGGTGGTGGGGAAGTCCCCGGAGTCGAACCGCATGACCGGGATATCCCGGTCGTGCAGCTCGTCAACCACCAGGTCGGTCGTGGGGTCGTCCAGGTTGGTCACGACCAGAACCGGGCGGTCATCGCTCACTGGTCGGTGTCGTTCCCGGTGTCGGAGTCCCCGCCGCCGCTGGTGCCGTCGGAGGGATTGCCGGTGTTGGTGGACGGGTTGGTGCCGCTGCTGGTGCCGTGGCCGGGCATCTCCATGACGGCCCCGGTGGCGTCGAAGTAGCGGCCGGTCTGGGTGACCGGGTCCAGCTCGACGCGCCCGTACGACGGTGCCTGCGCGGGGTAGGGAGTCATGCGGCGCAGACCCCACGGGGCGGGGGTGCTGATCCCGTTCGGCAGGGGCGTGCCGGTGGGCAGTCGGTCGGAGTGCACGAACATCAGGTTCCTCCGTGGTCAGTGGTGTTGGTGCTGATGGGTGGCGCGGCGAGACTTCGTGGGAAGCCCAGCCGCGCCGTCTACCGCCCGGCTCGACCTGTCTGTTCCGGGCGGAGCATGTGGTGGCCCTGCGGTGGGGGTGTTCCGTGGGAGCGGGGCGTCCCCGCCGCAGGGCGGATCAAGGCGCGGTGGCACGGTCGTCGCACCGGCAGACGTGCGGGGATTCGGCGTGGCCGGCGGGATCGATGTCCGGCACGGAGAGCGGGGCTGCGGTGGCCCCCTCGTGGGCGACGTTCGCGGCGCATCCACCAAGGCCGAGGAGATTCGCGGTGAGCAGTAAGACCCCTGCCGCGATTCCGTCGGCGCTCACGGCTCGACCCGCTGAATGTCGCGGACGAGAGCCTGGCGTTCGCGGCCGTTCGCCAGCCGTACCCAGACGTAGGCGCGGTCCGCGTCGACCCCGGCCCAGCCTGCGCCGATCTGAACGACCTGTCCGGTGATCTCCTGGGGCTGCTCGCGGCTGCGGTCCTCCGGGGCGACGTAGGAGAGGCCCTTCACGCAGTCGCCTACCTGGTAGGGGGAGCGGCGGTGGTACGCCGTCTGGACATCGTGGTCACCGCTCCTCCTCGGCATCGTCCTGTCGTTCCTCGTCCTCTGGGTCTTCCCAGCGGTCGATGAAGCTCTCCAGGCCGTGCTCGGCGATCTCCAAGGTGCGGGGGACAGGGCGCCGGAGACAGGAAGCGGACTCACCGCAGGGGACTGCTCGGTCATGACGGTCACCTGGTCTTGATCGTGTGGGCCCGCTGACCGCGTCTGTCGGGGGCGTCAGGCGCGGGCAGCGGGCCTGTGGGGTGCCGGGCGGGTTCGGGGGAACGGGGCCGGACATGGACGGTTCGGGGACTGCACGTTCAGTACAACGGCGCTAACGGCGAGTCAGGTAGGAAAAGACGCGGGTGCCGTGGTCGCAAGGGACCGGAAATTTCGGAGGGTGAAGCGGGCGAATGGCCCTTCACCGATACGGGGTGCGTCACTACGGTGAGTGGAATGACGGGGAACGCGGCGCTCCAGCAGCACATGGACAGACTCGGCCTGATCCAGAGCGAGTTGGTCAGGAAGCTGAACGGCTGGCTCGCCTCGAACGGGCACGCGGGTACGGTCAGCGACCGCACTGTCCGCTACTGGCAGACCGGAAGAACGCGCTGGCCCCACCCGCGACAGCGCGCCGCATTACAGGCAGTCTTCCGGTGTCCGGTCGAAGTACTCGGGTTCACCCGGGCGGACATCTCTTCCCCACGCACCATCCCGGAGCCAGACGTGAACCGCCGTACCTTCATGGCCTCCACCGCAGTCGCCCTCGCGACTCCCGCCGTCGTCTCCCGCACGATGGTGGGCACCCGAGACGTCCACACCGTTCGCGGTGAACTGGACCGCATCAACGCCCTGGACGATCAGCGCGGAGGGAACCAGACCCTCGAAGAGGCCGCGATCGACGCCGCCCGCCGAGCCCTGGGACTCCAGCAGGCAGCAGCCAGTCAGCGGGTTCGCTCCCGCCTCTTCGCTCTGGCCTCCGACCTGACCGCGACGGCCGCATGGACCGCCCTGGACTCCCGGCAGTTCGGCCGCGCCGAGCAGCACCTCGAACGTGCCCTCACCCTGGCCGGCAAAGGCGGCGACAAGGCGACGGAGCTGCGCGTGTGGAACACGATGTCGATGCTCGCCTACCAGCGGAAGGAATACTCCGATGCTGTGGCCGCAGGGCAGGCCGCCCTCCGTGTCGGTATCACCCGCCGCGACCCCATGTACGCCTCTCTGGCGCACGCCCGCACGGCCATCGGACATGCGGCTCTCGGTGACCGGCAAGCCGCGCTGCGGTCTCTCGGCTACGCGGGCGACGCTCTCACCAAGACGAGCGCGGACGAGGAGCGGCCGTCGTGGATCGCGTTCTACGGTCCGGCGGAACTCCAGTCCCTGACTGCCATCGCCCAGGATCTCCTCGGCCGTCATGCCGAATCCGAAGCTGCCTCCTACCAGGCGCTCACCGCGCTGCCCCCTCGCTTCCGCCGTAACCGGGCGCTGGTGACCGCCCGGCTCGCACTCGCCCAGGTCCACCAGGGAGAGATCGAAGCAGGCTGCGCCAGCGCCGAGCGCGTGTTCGCGCTGATGGACGGCAACAGGCTTCCAGCCCGTATGAGGTCCCTGATCGGCGACTTCCACCGTGACCTGCTCACTACCGCCCCGGACGTCTCGACCGCCAAATCCTGGGGCGACCGCTACCGCACCGAATGGAGCTGACCCCCTTTGCCGCCCACCCTTGCCCTGCGCAGCTACACCCACGACGACCTGCCCGCCATACGGCAGGTCCTCATCGATGTACACGCCGACGCCTACGCCGACCAGATGGATGACGAGTTCCACCAGCGGTTTCCCTGGTTCGTCGATCACTGGGGCAAGAACGCGGGGTTCGCATGCGTGGTCGCCTACGACGCCGACGAGCCGGTGGGCTTCGCGTACGGTGCTCCCGCCACGCCGGGACACGAGTGGTGGCGGGACTACCTCGATCCCGTCCCGGAGAACTCCTCCACGTTCTCCTTCTCGGAGCTGATGGTGCGCCCGGCCTGGCGCAAGCAGGGCATCTCCGAGCATCTGCACCGGGCCCTGCTCGACGACCGTCCCGAGGCCCATGCGGTGCTGCTGGTCGACACCACCCATCCCCGAGTTCAGACGCTGTACGAGTCCTGGGGTTATCGGAAGGTGGGAGAGCAGCGGCCGTTCGCGGACTCGCCGCTGTACGCGGTGATGATGGCTTCCCTGCCCTTGAGAGCCTGAACAGCGCTCTCTCACCCCGCTCCTCCGGCTTTCCGGGGCGGATCGCATGGCCGCTGACCGCACGTCGGTTTTAGAGTCCGGGAAGCCAGAGCTGACCCTGCTCCGGCTGGCCCACAGCGGCCGTCTCCTGCCCAGGGGCGACCTCCGGGCCTTGATGGAGGGGATGTCGAGGCGGGGGCCGCAGCCGCAGGCGTCGTAGCGGGGGCGCGGGTCGACACTCGCGGCGGGCGGGTACGGGACCGCCAGCGGCTTGAGGATCTTGCGGGCTTTGCGGTCGAGCGGGTAGGCGTACCGGTGCTTGTGCGGGACCTGCTCGGCGCCGGCCTCGGGGTCGACGTGCTCGCGCATCCAGTCCAGGCGGGGCTTCCATCCCTTCTTCCTCGCCGAGCGGGGGTGGAGAACCGTTCCGTCGGAGAGCCGGATGGCGGGGTCGTCACCGCCGCGCTTGGCGTCCCGGAGCAGCAGCCAGGACCCGGCCCGGTAGATCCCGCCGTGGTGGAGGCTGGAGTCCGCGTAGGACAGGACAGCGCGCAAGCTGGGGTTGTGGTGGTGCAGGAGGCGGATGGAGCGGGCGAGGATCGCGGTCAGGGGGCGTCATGGCTCTCCAGGCAGATCCGGCCGAGTTCGGCGATCTCGTGCTGGTGCTCGAACCCGAGCCCTCGCGCTCCGTTGTGGTTGGCGCCGTGCCCGTACATGAGGACGCCCCGGAAGCGGCCTGCCTCGATGACGCCGTGGATCTGCTGACGCCCTCGGGCGGGGACACGCGAGTAGTGGAACCTCTGACAGGCCCAGGTCGCGGCCTCATATGGGACGCAGCACACCGTCAGGTCGTCGATTCGTCGGCTCCCCAGCGCGACGGTAGGCGCTCACCCGGACAGCTCCGGGCCATTCGGGGGACGGCGCGCAGGGGCTCGCTCATTCGGCCGGCATGGGGAGGGGTGTCGCCGTGTGCGGACGGCGACAGGCTCAGGCGGACTACTTGGCGGTCGTGTATCGCTTGATGGAGTGGACGAAGAACTTCGGCACCGTCATCGACCCGCCCAGCGTCGTCGAGTACGTCTCCGGCACCGACACCACCACCTCGGCCTCGAACACGTCGTCCTTCACCAGATCACCGAAGGCCTCCTCGGCCTCCCCGCCTGCCGAGAAGATCGAGTTCACCTCGCAGTCCGACAGGAACCCGTACTTCGGCCACTTCTTCTCCCCGCACGCCGAGGCCCGGAACGTCGTCTTGCCGGTAGCCGAGTCGAACTGGGTGATCTCCCCGTACACCTTGATGCACTTGCCGAGCGACCCGTATGGGTCACGCTCCAGCTTGGAGAACTCCCGGTCGCTTATCGCCTCGTATGTGCAAGACGTTTTGCTGGGAGACGGCGTCGGGCTTGGTGTGGGTGACGGGGTGACCGCTGCCACGGGCTTGCTGCTGCCGGTGACGTTCACCTTGTACCGGGCGGTGCCGGGACACGAGTACAGCTCCACCGTGGAGTAGCCGTCCGCCCCCTTCATGACGGGGGCGGAGTCGGCCGACTTGCCGGAGACGGCTTCGGTGAACTCTGCGGTCCGGCTCTTGGAGCAGCCTGCCGCCCCGTCGATCTGGATGGCGGCGCTCACGAGGGCGGGCACCTCGCCCCACTTCCGGGCTTCCATCCGGATCTGGACGTCGTTGCCCTTGCACATGACCGATTTCACCGAGATGCCGACCTGCATGTCCCGGTAGATGTAGCCGTCGGGCTTGTTGTCGCCTCCCGTGCTGCCGCAGTACTTCCAGCCGGACACGGCTGTGGTGGAGGCGCTGGTGGTGCCGGTCGGTGCGGGGGAAGCCGTGTTCTCGCTGTCGTTGACTGCCAGGTAGATGACGGTCGCGCAGGTCGCGGCGATGAACGTGGTCGCCGCGACCGCGGTGGTGATGTTCCTCGCGGTGAACCGGGAGCGTGGCGGAGGGGTGGGAGCGCCCCATAGGGGCGGCTGGGGCGGCAGAGGGGGAGTCGTCAACTGGAGATCCTTATGTAGGGCTGGAAGAAATGCAGGGGGGATGCCGCGACGGATGACGGTGAGCTGGGGAAGAGGAGCGGGGCAGCAGCCAGGCGCGGATTCGCATGCGGGAGGGGCTGCTTTCTGTGGGGTCGGGGCTGTGGATCACACACGCCCTCGCGACACCTTCAACAGATTGTTGACGATATCGGATCGATCCCGTTGGGCGTGGGTCGGTTACCAGGTAAAACCCCAGGTCAGACGAGCAATCTGGCATTCACGCCCATCCCTGGACCGACGAAGCGGCACGTCTGGGAGTGCGTGACTCTTCCGGGGTTCGTGTGCGAGCGCAGGAGGTGAGGGCGAGGGCCCGAGATGCCCAGAGCCCCCGTGAGTGCTTTACAGGGCCTCAGCGGTCTCCGAGCCCACCATCGCGATCACAGGCGCCTCAGGTGCGCACAGTGACGCACAAGGGCCGCGCCGCTCTCGCCCTTCGCCTTCAACTCCGCCCGCAGTCCACTCGCCGCCGCGCTCGCGGCCTTGTCCATGTTCGCGAGCATCACCGGCACCACGGCCTCCACCCGGCCGATCACCTCGGGGGAGCCGGTCAGGGTGACGCGGTGCGCGAGGATCCCGCTGTTCGTCCGGTTCTTGACCCGCTCCACGGTCATCTCCGCACCCAGCGCCTCGGCGACCTTGGCCACCGCCTGAGATTTGGGCCCGCCCTCCTTCGTCGTGTTGGAGATGTCCACGGTCCACGACACCGGCACCATGGGAGCGGGGGCGGGAGATTCGGCCGGCTTGCTGTTGCGGCAGTGCGCCCACGAGCCCAGAGCGTCAGCGGCAGCGGTCGCCTCGTTCATCGCGGGTCTCCAGCATCAGGCCCTTGCCGATGCGGCAGGCGCACGCC
The DNA here is from genome assembly GCF_018614135.1 of Streptomyces sp. ISL-66. Taxonomy (GTDB): domain Bacteria; phylum Actinomycetota; class Actinomycetes; order Streptomycetales; family Streptomycetaceae; genus Streptomyces. The sequence continues at coordinate 1,001 of NZ_JAGGOW010000066.1, read as the reverse complement.
TGGTGGACCTTGACGGCCTTGGTCTTGGCGTTGCGGCTGACGCGGATCGTGGCGCTCGACGGGTGTCCCCTGGTCTGTGTTGTGAGTGCGTCTCTCGGACTCACAGAACAAACAATATCGGGCCAACCGGCACATGTCGGGCTCTAGTTGGGGAAAGGCGCAGGTCGGCGGGTGCCCCCGCTCACACTCCATCCCTCGGTTCGAGCCCGCTGGCGACCCTCATCTGTGAGCGCACAGTGCCGCCTACCGTCCATCAGCCTCACAACGACCCAGCCGTGGCCCTCCAGATATCGCAGCGCGTTCAACGTCGTCGGGGCCGTGATCATCGCCTTCCTCGTCACCACCGACACTGGCAGCATCTCCGCCGTCCCTGTGGCCAGCAGAACACCCAGAACCGCTTTCAGCGTCTGCGTACGCGGCCCCGGCTGGCTGCCTCCCCACCGCTGCTTCGACGAGCTGTCTGCCCGCCACCGTTTCGCGGCCGGGACTGGGGTGGTCGTCGAGGCGATCCACTCCGTCACCCGCTCCGCGACGGGACCGCTCAGTGCGGGCAGTCGACCACCCGGAACCTGGGCGCCCGACGGCCGATCCCTCAGAGTGATCTTTGCTCCGGCAGCCGCCTCCATCGCGATAAACGCGTCGGCGCTCAGCCCGCAAGCCTGCGCCGCAGCCTCTACGAGGGCCATGTCATCGCGCTCGATCCAGACCTCGACCAGACTCGGCAGGGTCATCTCTCCTCGCATGGGAGACATCCTGTCCGGTCTGCCGGAACGCCTTCGTCACCACGCCGATCCGACCATGATCATCGGTACTCCCGGCGGGAGCGCGAGTCTGTCCATCTGGTGCTGTCTGGTGTCGTCTCGTCCGCCGCTGACCAGCAATAACAGGTAAACGAGCAGCTCGCGGGGGGTCCTGTGAGCGGGTTCGATTCCCGCCATCTCCACAACCCCCATGTTGGGGTAAAGGCCCCGCGGCCATCCTTGGGTTCTAGGAGTCGTTGC
>NZ_JAGGOW010000065.1 GCF_018614135.1 Streptomyces sp. ISL-66 | reverse complement strand
TGCTTCCGCCGATGCTTCGGCGGACGCATCGGCCGGGCGGCCGACCGGCACCTCGGGCTCCGCGCGTGCCGGCCGCCCGTCGGCCGGCACCACGGGCACCCCGTCCCCCGGCCTGCGCGCCGCGTCCGCCCCCGGTCCGGACCCGGCGGCGACCCCCGCCGCCCCGCCCGCGCCCCACGAACAGGGCGAGACCCGGATCCCGAGCTACCCCGCCGCCGAGCGGGCCGTCAAGGCCGTCGCCGAGGCCGTGCGGTACGGACAGTGGCGCCGGGCCACCGCCGAACCGGGGCAGGTGCCCGAGTACGAGGACATCGACGAGGGCGGGACCGCCGCGCAGGTGTCCCGGCTCTTGGCCGGCGTGGCGGAACACGACGTGCTGACGCTGGAGGCCCCGGACGCCCGCGAGCTGCTCGCCCGCTACGGGATCCGGGTGCACTCCACCCTCCCCGCCCCCAGCGCGGACGCCGCCGCCCGCGCCGCCAAGGTCCTCGGCTACCCCGTCGCGCTCAAGACCACCGCCCCCCACCTGCGCCACCGCGCCGATCTCGGAGGCGTACGACTCGACCTCACCACCGAGGCCGGACTGCGCCGCGCCTACGAGGAACTCACCGCGACCCTCGGCAAGCCGCAGGAGCTCCTCCCCGTGGTCCAGGCGATGGTCCCGCGCGGCGTCGACACCGTCGTCCGCTCCGTCATCGACCCCGCGGCGGGGGCCGTCCTCTCCTTCGGGCTCGCCGGAGTCGCCTCCGAACTGCTGGGCGACACCGCGCACCGGCTGGTCCCGGCCACCGACCGGGACGCGGCGAGCCTGATCCGGTCCATCCGCACCGCCCCGCTGCTCTTCGGATGGCGCGGAAGCGACCCCGTGGACACCCCTGCGCTGGAGGAGCTGCTCCTGCGCCTGTCGCGGCTCGTCGACGACCACCCCGAGGTGGTCGGGGTCGCCCTGGAACCGGTGGTCGTGGCCACCGAGGGGCTGTCCGTACTGAGCGCCGCCGTCCGCGTCGCCCATCCGCCGGCCCGCGGCGACCTCGGGCCGCGGACCCTGCCCAGCTACTGAGCCCGTACCGGCGGCGTCCGGGGCGGCCGGGGTGCCCCGCACGGGCCTTAGGATGGACCTCATGGCGAAATCCGGTACGACGACCCAGGGGCTGCGCACGGCGATCGAGCGCAGCGGCTACTACCCGGCCCTCGTGGCCGAGGCCGTGGAGGCCGCGGTGGGCGGCGAGCCGATCTCGTCGTACCTGGTCCACCAGGAGACGACCTTCGACTCCAACGAGGTGCGCCGGCACGTCACCGTGCTGGTCCTCACCGGCAACCGTTTCATCGTGAGCCACACCGACGAGCAGGCCGCCGACGCCGGATCCCCGTCGCCGTACGCGACCACCTCCACCGAGTCGGTCAAGCTGGCCAGCATCTCCTCCGTGGTGCTCAGCCGCGTCGTCGCCAACCCGGAGTCCTACACCCCCGGCACCCTGCCCCGCGAGGTCGTCCTGACCATCGGCTGGGGCGCGGTCTCGCGCATCGACCTGGAGCCCGCCGCCTGCGGCGACCCCAACTGCGACTCCGACCACGGCTACACCGGCAACTCCACCGCCGACGACCTCAGCCTGCGCGTCAGCGAGGCGGGCGACGGCCCGGAGGCGGTCCGCCAGACCCTGCGCTTCGCCCAGGCCCTCTCCGAAGCCACGGCGGCCACGTCCGCCGGCCCCGCCCGCTGATGGCGCACTCCATCGCGCAGAGCTGGCAGGACGAGCCGGAGCTGCTGGACCTCGCCGGTGCCCCCGCCCCGCAGTACGGCGCCGGCTCGCTCGCCGATCTGCTGCCCACCCTCGTCGCGGGCCAGGGCGTACCCGGCTTCGAGCCCGTGATCACCGAGCTGACCCCGGCCGACCGGAACTGCGTGTTCCTCGTCGACGGCATGGGCTGGGAGCAGATCAAGGCCCACCCGGACGAGGCCCCGTACCTCACCTCCCTGCTCGGCACCTCGCGCGGCGGCACCGGCCGGCCGCTCACCGCCGGCTTCCCGGCGACCACCGCCACCTCGCTGGCCTCGGTCGGCACCGGCCTGCCGCCCGCACGGCACGGCCTGCCCGGCTACACCGTGCGCAACCCCGCCACCGGCGAACTGATGAACCAGCTCCGCTGGCACCCGTGGACCCCGCCCAAGCCCTGGCAGCCGTACCCGACGGTCTTCCAGCAGGCGGACGCGGCCGGCGTGGCCACCGCGCAGGTGTCCTCGCCCGCCTTCCAGACCACCCCGCTCACCAAGGTCGCGCTGAGCGGCGGCACCTTCCTCGGCCGGATGACCGGCGAGGAGCGCATGGACCTCGCGGCCGAGCGCCTCGCGGCCGGCGACCGCTCGCTCGTGTACACGTACTACAGCGAGCTCGACGGGGCCGGTCACCGGCACGGTGTCGACTCCGACGCCTGGCGCGGCCAACTGATGTACGTGGACCGGCTCGTCCAGCGGCTCGCCGAGCAACTGCCGCCGCGCACCGCGCTGTACGTGACCGCCGACCACGGGATGGTGGACGTCCCGTTCGACGAGGACTCCCGCATCGACTACGACGACGACTGGGAACTCGGCGCGGGCGTCGCCCTGTTGGGCGGCGAAGGCCGGGCCCGGCACGTGTACGCGGTACCGGGCGCCGAGGCGGACGTCCTGACCGTGTGGCGCGAGGTGCTCGGCGACCGGTTCTGGATCGCGAGCCGCGAAGAGGCCCTGGAACTCGGCTGGTTCGGGGTGCCGGGGGAGTGCGACGAGAGGGTCCTCGGCCGGATCGGCGACGTGGTCGCCGCGGCCCAGGCCGATGTCGCGATCACCGCCTCGCGCAATGAGCCCAACGAGTCGGCCCTCACCGGAATGCACGGCTCGATGACCGCCGCCGAGCAGCTCGTCCCGCTGCTCGAAATCCGCTCCTGACGCCGCCGCACCCCGCTCACGCCCCGCCCGGCCGTCCCCCTGACCCGAAAGGCCCCGTACTTCCCATGCCCGAGCTGGTGTTCTTCTCCGGAACGATGGACTGCGGAAAGAGCACACTGGCTCTCCAGATTGCCCATAACCGCGACGCGCGGGGACTCCGGGGCGTGATCTTCACCCGTGACGACCGGGCGGGCGAGGGCAAGCTGTCCTCGCGCTTGGGCCTGGTGACGGAGGCGGTGGAGGCGCCGGAGGGCATGGACCTGTACGCATACCTCGTCGCCCAACTCTCCAAGGGAGGCAAGGCGGACTACGTGATCGTGGACGAAGCCCAGTTCCTGGCTGCGGAGCAGGTCGACCAGCTGGCACGCATCGTCGACGACCTCGGCCTGGACGTGTTCGCCTTCGGCATCACCACGGACTTCCGCACGAAGCTCTTTCCCGGCTCGCAGCGGCTGATCGAGCTGGCGGACCGCATAGAGCATCTCCAGGTGGAGGCCCTGTGCTGGTGCGGCGCCCGCGCCACGCACAACGCCCGTACGGTGGGCGGCGAGATGGTCGTCGAGGGCGCCCAGGTCGTCGTCGGCGACGTCAACCGCCCGGCGGAGGAGATCGGCTACGAGGTCCTCTGCCGCCGCCACCACCGCAAGCGCATGACCTCGGCCGCGGCCCACGCCGGCGCCCTCTCCCCGGACGTCCTCCCGGTCAACCACGCCTGAGGGCCAGAGCCTGTTGCGGCGGTTCTCGATGGCGTGTGGATTGTGCTGGTCTACTATGCCGCGCGCGCAGCCGCCACGATCCAGAGTACGCCGGCAGACTGGTCCGCTGGGAGAAACGCGTCACCCGTCGGGAACGTCCGTCTACTGGAAGCTGAGCTGGTGCGGATGCGTAGGGGTGGCGGGGCAGGTGTGGACGCGCATAAGGCCGCGGCCGAGGTAGACGGCGGTCGGGTCACTGATCCGGCTGTCCGGTAGGGAGTCCTGATCCTCCAGCGGGATCCAGCTCTCCGAGGTGCCGTCCCATTCACTGACGGCCACGGTGAGCAAGGGAGGCATGGGTGTTCCGCAGACTCCGCAGGCAATGTGCGCCGGGTCGGTGAGGTGCCACGAGGCGAAGCCGCCGACCTTCCAACCGGGCGCGATGGACAGATCACCCCGGTAGGTGACCTCGTCATCCTCATCCGCGCGCGCGGCGGCCATGGCAGCCTCGTACTCCTCGTACGTGTCGAAGTTGGAGGGGGCGGAGGAGTCGAAGGCGTCATCGTCCTCTTCGTCGTCTCCCACCTCCCAGACTTCGATGACCTCCTGAAGGTCTTCGTCCAGCAGACCCTCGTACTCGTGCTCCACCACTTGTTCGGGGTGAAGTTCGCACGTGTTCGGGACGCATTCGGCCCTGCCCACCACCACGGGTTCGGGGACCACGGCGAGGACCTCGCCCACGTCCTGGGAGCGCCGCCACTTCAGCACGACGTCGATGGTCCGGTCGGGGCCGTGCGCTTCGAAGGGACACCACAGGACCTGGAGCAGGTCACAGCCGTCCGGCCCCCCGGTGAGGTCGGGGATGTCGCGGGCGAAGAGCTGCGCGGCGGCGAGCAGCGGAATCGGGTCCGCGTCGCCGATCTGCGGGGCGTGCGTTCCTGGCTGGAGGGCGTCCAAGACCTCGCGTTCCGCGTCGGTGGGACCCGACCCGGGATCGCGGTGCCATGCCTCGTCGAGGATCCGCCGCTGGAGGCGCACGTCTGACAGCAGGTGGCCCCTGCCCTTGGGATGGACCGCGGTGCACACGGGCCACGGCTCGTCGACGGGCCACAGGAACGGCCCGGCTACCGAACTGTCGTCAGCTTTCGGGGAGCCGTGGCGCGGGTGGAGGCGGGTGCTGGTATGGCGGTAGTCGGCGAGGGCGGGGAACATGGCCTCGGCGTCGACCGGGCGGGGCGGGGTGGTGCGGGTCATGTGATCCTCACTTGCTGTTCGGGGCCTGTGCTACACGCCGGTTCTGACGCCGGCCGCGGGGTTCTCGAGGCTGTGGGTGAAGGTGAAGCCCCTGTTCCCGAATGCTGTGAAGTCCAGACGGATGGGTATGGGGTTGGCTCCCTCGTAGATCGGCTTGATGTTGTACTGGATGACTTCACCGTTGCCCCTCCTGACCGCGTCGAAGATCACCTGTTCTATCTGGTCGCGCTGGTCCGGCGAGTTCGTGGGGTCCTGGGTCTGTGTGACCAGGTTGTGATAGGCCTTTGTTCCGGTACCGGCTCCCCCGAGCCGGTCGGCGAGCAGATGACCACGCGCCTCGTTGAAGTCCGTTCCGTTGCCGCGCCAGCCCGGGGGCTTGAGCTTGCCGGCGGCCGTTCCCTTCTTCGCGTCCAGGATCTCGGGCCGAAGGCAGGCGTAGACGCCGGTGGGGCGTCCGAGGTGATCGAGGCGGCCGTAGCGGATGCTCCCTTCCCAATCGTATGCGTCCATCTGGCAGCGCTTCGGTGCCAGGCCCAGTGGGTCGCTCCACGCCCAGGGGTTGAGGACGTATGTCGAGGGGTTGGGCGCTGGTGACAGGCCGAGTGGGTCGGGGCTGGTGTAACGAGCGGTGTCCGGGTCGTAGTGCCGGAAGTAGTTGTAGTGCAGGCCGGTCTCGGGATCGGCGTACTGTCCGGGGAAGCGCAGCGGGGTGTACGCGGTGGCGTCCTTGCCCCAGCCGGTGGTGCCCCAGCATGCCGAACGGGCGCGCCAGGCCGTCTCACCGGACTCGGTCACCAGCTCGGTCGGCGCACCGACCAGGTCGGTGACGATGGCGAAGAAGCGGCTGTTGACCTCTGCGGCGTCCACTTCCCGGCGCTCGTACTGGCTCAGCGGGCGGTGGCCCTCGTACTCCCAGGTGAGCACAGTCCGCGTGGCGGAGTCGGATTGCTCGACCAGGAGGGATCCGTCCCATGTGAACTGGACGGTCTCGATGACCGCCAGGCCGTCAGGGGACATACGGTGTTTGGCGGTACGCCGCCCCAGTGGGTCGTATGTGTACTGCCACAAAGCGCCGTCCGGGGTGGTGCAGGAGACCAGGTGGTCTTCGGCGTCGTAGGTGTAGCGCCAGATGTCGGGCTTGCGGGAGAGTCTGGCGCACCGTCGCATGACAACGCGGCCTTCCCCGTCGTGTTCGTAGGTGACAGCGCCAGCGGATGCCACACGGGTTCCGACGTAGGTGCGAGGTCCACGGGCTTCGCTGTGGCCGGCTGCTAGCGGCCAGTCGGCTTGGGTCTGGTTGCCCGCGCCGTCGTACGCGTACGTCTCCTTCCAGCCGGGTGCCTCGATGCTGAGCGGTCGCCCCATGGGGTCGAGTGAGATCTGCTTGTCCCACCTGGCCCCGGCTACCGACTCCGTGATCCGCACCGGGTACCCGTCGGCGCGATACGTGTAGTTCCGGACGGGTGAGGCGGTGCCGCCGCTGGTCACGGACTGGCTGACGGGCCGGCTGCGCGTGTCCCACGCCGTATGCAGGGAGGCGGGGGCCGACGACGATCCCCAGGTGCGGGTCAGTTCCCGGCCGAGCACGTCGTGGGTGAAGGCGGTCGTGTGTCCGTCGGTCGTGAGCGAGAGGCGGTCGCCCGCTTCGCTGTAGGTGGTGTGGCTGACAGCACCGGAGGGCGTCGTGCGCGAGATACGGCGCCCCAGCAGGTCGTAGCTATAGCGGCTGGTGCGACCGTCGACGGTTTCGGAGATCAGCCGTCCCATGGCGTCGCGTTCCATGGCGACGGCGGAGCCCGGCGACCGGGCGGAGACGAGTTCGCCGGCACGGTCGTAGGTGTAGAGGACGAGGTGCCCTTCGACCTCGCGGGCGGTCAACCGGTCCATGGAGTCCCACGTGTACGCGGCCGACACTCCCTGAGGGCCCGTACGGGATGTCAGACGACCCGCCTGATCGTAGGCGTAGTGAGTCCGGCGGCCGTCGAAGTCGGCCTCAGCTACGAGCCGTCCCGCGTGGTCGTAGGTGTAGCCCCATGTCTGTCCGAGCGGGTTGGTCACCTGAACCAGGCGCAGTTCGGTGTCGTAGCGCAGCTCATGGCGAGCCCCGTCTGCCGCGATACGGGCGAGGGGCTTGTCGAAGTGCCCGTACTCGGTGGCTGTGACACCGCCGTGGGTGTCCGTGTGGGCGAGGCAGTTGCCCTCAGCGTCCCAGCGCCAGGACTCGCGGTTGCCGTCGGCCGTGACGCGGTGCAGCAGCCGGTCGTCGGCATCCCAGATGAAGCGCTGCGCGCTGCCCGCGGGATCGGTGAGCCGGATGGGGCGGCCCCGGTGGTCGCGCTCCACCGTGGTGACGCCCCCGTCGGAACTGGTGATCTCCAGGGGAAGTCCCGCGCGGTTGGCGCGGATGCGCGTCGTGGAGCCGAGAGCGTCCGTGAACGACGCGACCGCACCGGTGCGGTCGTGGGTGAATTGAGTGAGAGCGTGGTCGGGCCCGCGGGTGCCGGTGCAGTTGCCCAGGCCGTCGAAGTACTGCTCCCATACGGTGCCATCCGGCGCTGTCACCTCGACCGGCAGGTTCAGCGCGTTGTAGCGCGCCGTGGAGACCGAGCCGTCAGGCAGTTGGACGGCGGTGAGATTGCCCGCTTCGTCCCAGGTCAGCTCGGTGGTGTGGCCGAGCGGGTCGGTCCGGTTCAGAGGGCGGTCGTACGCGTCCCAGGTCAGATGGGTCGTATGGCCGAGTGGATCGGTCTCGGAAACGACCTGGAGCCGGTCGTTGAGGTGGAGGACCGTGGTGGCGCCGGTGGAGTCGGTGTAGGAGGTGACGCGGTGTCCGGTCTGGGGGTGGACGCCGTAGGCGAAACGTGAGGAAAGGATGCCGTCGGGTCCCACGGTGTTGATGACGCGGCCGACCGCATCATAGACGTACCGAAACGTGGACAGATTCCGGTCGGTCCACGAGGTGACGCGGCTGTCGGCGTCGTAGGTGAAACGCATGGGGGGAGCGTCGACACGCTCCGGGCCCATCAGTGATGTGAGGTCGCCGGCCGGATCGTAGCCGTAGCGGAGGACGGTTTCCACGCCCTCCGGTCCCTGGAGGGCGAGCGCTGTGACGCGGGAGGTGTCGGCGGTGAGGCTGACCGTGTATCCGCCCGAGTGCACCACGGACAGGGGGGCTCCGTCGGAACGGCGGTTGAAACCTATGCGGTTGTCGTTACGATCGCGGACTTCGGCCAGCCAGTATGCGGGGGAGGCTCGATAAGGACTTCCGGTGAAGGTTCGGGTAACCCCGCCGTGTGCGTCGAAGACTTGGTATCGGGTCTCGCCTTCGTCTTCACCGCCGTGGACCAGTGGCAGCCGCTCACCTTCCAGCGGCAGCACCTGCTCCTCGTCCGGCCGCGGAAGCCGCGGGTAGACCAGTAGTGAGCCGTCCTCCCGGACCCAGACAGCACCTGCGCCCACCGGGTCGAGTTCGATCCGTTCGTCCAGGGTGGAGGCCCAGCTGCGGCCGAACCAATGTCCGTACCGGTAGGTCGACACGTGCGTACGGCGAAGCGCCAGGGGCAGCACACCGGGCAGGGTCAGGTCCGTCTGCGGGAGCAGCATCTTGCCGGTTGCCACGTCGACGGGATCGTTCTTACAGACGGTCTTGTCGAGAGATATGGCGTTGCTGCGCGGGGCGTCCTTGGCGTCCTGAGCCGAGTTCGGTTTGGTGCGGGCCGATTCCTCACCTTTACCGTGGTCGGCCGGGCCCCTCCTTCCTCCCTTGCCGTCCTGGTCGTTCTTGCCCTTCAGGCGGTTGAAGTCGTCGTGGATGGCCTGGTCGTTCTTCTTGTGGTCGGTGGATATCAGTTTGACGGCTTTGGGGAGGGTGGTGCCGACGTGGTCGCCCATCGCTTTGGTGGCCTTGACGAGGGCTGCCATGGCTTTGTCGGCTGCGGGGTCGATGGCCTGGGCGATGGAGTCGCGGCCTCGGGTGCGGCCGTGGTGGGACTTGGCCTTGGTCAGCTTCGATGTCGTCTTGCCGTGGATGCCGGTACTGACGTTGTTGAGGCTGGTGCCGGCCCGGGTGTGTTCGGAGTGCTCGATGTGGAGGTCGACCAGGCCGGTGCCTGCGCCTGTGCCTCCGCCTGAGCCACCTGCGGAGGCGAGGTGGAGGGATTCCTTCCCGGATTGGACGCCGTCGTTGAAGCCGTCCTTGCCTGCGTTCTTGGTCTGGTCGAGGTCGACGCCGTCCTGGAACCCGAGGGCCATCGAGCCGAGCTGGACGACGAGGTCGGCGGCCATGCCCTCCAGGGCAGCGACGGCCGGTTCGGTCATCGCGGAGACGATGTAGCCGACGGCCTCCTCGACGCATTCCTTGATGAGGCGCTTGATGACCTCTTGGGTCAGACGCATCGCGGCGGCGCCGAACAGTGCGGAGAGGCCCGCCGTGACGGGGATGAGGGAGAGGGCGATGCCGGCTTCGGCGGCGAGGTAGCCGAGCTGGACGAGGGCGGCGGCCTTCATGCCCTCGACGGCTCCGGCGGCCATGTCCATGGCGCCGGCGATGGTGCGGGCGGCGCCCGCGATATCCTTGAAGTGCTTGCCCTTGACCGTGTTCCAGTGCTGGTTCAGGGCCTCGATCGACTCGCCCTTGCTGGCGGACAGCAGGCGTTCGACGTGGTTGTTGGCGAGCTGGCCGTCGTCCAGCAGGTCGTCGGCGAACTCGCGGAGCGAGTCGGCCATGTCCCGGTAGGCGTCCTCGTCCACATTCGGCCAGGCCACGCCGATCAGGTCCAAAAGTGTGTCAGCCCAGTCGGGCACCGTGACAGACATGCCCCACCCCCCGTGGTCAGGTAGAACGACAATCGAACAGTCCTATCACGTAGTCGTTCTGACGGGTAATCCGCACCCGTGAATCCGGACCACCGCTACACGGTGGCCAGTTGCGTTGATGCAGACGTCATCAGCGCAAGGCCTTCGCGAATGCGCACGCGAGGGCGAGCTCGGCCGACTCCCGACCCCTCACTTCTGATGTGGATCTCGAATTTCGGCCTGTGGGGTGGCGACCAGTGGTGCAGCAGTCGCCCGACCTCGCCCAACAGCAGGCTGACCTGCAGGAGATGGCTCAGCGTCTGTCCGGACGACGGGTTGCGCAACCCGGCTCTGGTAGGCAGTACCGGGGCAGCGACCCGAGTTGCGTCTGGCGCTCCAGATCGCCCATAACCGCGACGCGCGGGGGCTTCAGGGCGTGATCTTCACGCGGGACGACCGCGCGGGCGAGGGCAAGCTGTCCTCGCGTCTGGGCCTGGTGACGGAGGCGGCGGAGGCGCCGGCGGGCATGGACCTCTACGCGTGCCTGGTGACCCAGCTCTCCAAGGGCGGCAAGGCGGACTACGTGATCGTGGACGAGGCCCAGTTCCTGGCCCCTGCCCAGATCGACCAGTTGGCCCGGATCGTCGACGACCTGGGTCTGGACGTCTTCGCCTTCGGCATCACGACGGACTTCCGTACGAAGCTGTTCCCCGGCTCCCAGCGCCTGATCGAGCTGGCGGACCGCCTGGAGCAGCTCCAGGTGGAGGCCTTGTGCTGGTGCGGGGCCCGTGCCACGCACAACGCCCGTACGGTGGGCGGGGAGATGGTGGTCGAGGGCGAGCAGGTCGTGGTCCGCGACGTGAACCGCCCGGCGGAGGAGATCGGCTACGAGGTCCTCTGCCGCCGCCACCACTGCAAGCGCATGACCTCGGCAGCGGCCCACGCCGGCGCCCTCTCCCCGGACGTCCTCCCGGTCAACCACGCCTGACCACCCTCTTCGGCCGCCTGGTGACGGAGGCCTCACAAGGGGCCTGAGCGGAACCGGAGGGGCTCCCGATAGCGTTTCCCTCAAGGACGCCGACCGGCGCTGGAGGGGCACGGGCCATGGAACTGACCAGGGAAATCGCCGCGATACGGGATGGAATGGGTGATCCTGCCCGGCTGGTGGGTGAGTTTCGGCGGGCGGTGCTGCTCGTGCCGCTCGCGGATGGCCCCGGGGGCGGTCTGATGTCGGCGGTGTCAGGTGGGATCCGGTGGATTTACGCGTTCACCGACGAGGAGGCGCTGGCGAGGTTCGCGGCGGCGCGCGGGGAGTCGGACCGGGAGTGGGAGTTCCTCTCGGTGCTGGGTGCGCGGCTGGTGGACGCGGTGGTTCCGATGGCGGACGGTCCGGCGGGTGTGGTGGTGGACGTGGCGGACGCGGACGGGTCGATGTTCTTCCCGCCGGTCGCGGGGATCGTGCCCGAGGGCAGTGCGGTGGATGTCACCGGTGGCGGGGTGGCGGCCTGATGGCGGGTGACGGGGATCTTGAGGTCTCGCCGGCGGCGGTCAAGAACATCCGGGACGGTCTGCGGGCCGCGATCGGGGAGTTGCGGGAGGCGGGCGCGGACGCGGCCGGCGCGTCGCAGGGCGCCGGTTTCTCCGGATGTTCCTTCCACAGACGGACATCGTCCTGCCCGGCACCCTGCCCCTGGTTTTCACCCGCCGTGCCGAGTCCGGGTACACGGCCGGCCGCTGGTTCGGCCCGTCCTGGTCCTCCACCATCGACGAACACTTGGAGATCGACCCCGAGGGCGTCGTCCTGGTCACCGCCGACGGTCTGGTCCTCCCATACCCGCATCCCGCCCCCGGCGTGCCGGTGTTCGCCACCAGTGGTCCCCGATGGACGCTGGACCGTACCCCGGAGGGTGACTACGCCGTCACCGACCCGGCCCTGGGCCGTATCCGGTTCTTCGCCGCTCCCACCGGCGCCGAGGATGACGGTGACGGGTACGGACACGCGGTCATCGACCGCGTCGAGGACCGCAACGGCAACACGATCACCTTCGAGTACGACGCCGAGGGCATCCCCCTGGGCATCGCCCACAGCGGCGGCTACCATCTGCGCTTCGAGACTGTCGAGGGCCGCGTCACCGGCCTCCACCTGACCGGCGGCCCGCGCGTCCTCGCGTACGGCTACACCCACGGAAACCTCACCGAGGTCGTCAACTCCTCGGGCCTGCCGCTGCGCCTCGCCTAGGACGAGCGCGGCCGCATCACCTCATGGACGGACACCAACGACCGCCGCTTCACCTACGCGTACGACGACCAGGACCGGTGCGTCGCCGAAGGAGGCACCGACGGGCAGCTGGCCCTCACCCTCACCCTCACCTACGACACGGTCGACCCAGGGACGGGGCTGCGCGTCACCACGACCACCACGGGTGAGGGGCACATCCGCCGATATCTGATCGATGACGCCTACCGCGTGGTCGCGTCGATCGACGCGCTCGGAGCCATCACGCGCCACGCGTACGACCGGCGGGGCCTGCCGGTCATGGAGACGGACGCGCTGGGCCACGTCACCCGGCGCACCTACGACGGGCGCGGTCTCCTCACGGCCCTGGAGCGGCCGGACGGGCGCGTGGGCAGGATGGAGTACAACGACCTCGGCCTTCCGACTCGGGTGGTGAACCCCGACGGCCGGGTCTTCCGTCAGACCTATGACGAGCGTGGCAACCGTACGTCGATGACCTCGCCGACCGGGTCGACGACCGTGCTGGAGCACGATGAGCGGGGCTCTCTGGTTGCGCAGACGAACCCGCTGGGGGCCATCGTCCGCATCGACTCCGATGCCGCGGGCCTGCCGTACCGGGTGACGGACCCGCGCGGCGCGGTCACCCGCTTCGAGCGGGACGCCTTCGGCCGGGTCGTGCGTTTCGCCGATCCGCTGGGCGCGGTCACCCGCATGGAGTGGACGGTGGAAGGGAAGCCTTTCCGCCGGATCGCCCCGGACGGGACCGAGCAGTCCTGGACGTACGACGGCGAGGGCAACTGCCTCACCCACACGGACGCGGTGGGTGGAACGACGGTGTACGAGTACACCGACTTCGACCTGATGTCGGCACGGACCACCCCGGACGGGGTGCGGTACGAGTTCGCCTACGACGCCGAATTGCGCCCGGTCCGGGTGACGGGCCCGCACGGTGCCGAGTGGACGTACGTGTACGACGCCGCGGGCCGGCTGGTGTCGGAGACGGACTTCGACGGCCGGACCGTCGACTCCGTTTACGACGCTTCCGGGCAGCTCTCGTCCCGGACGAACGGCCCCGGCCAGGTGGTGGCCTTCGAGCGCAACGCGCTGGGGCAGGTGATCCGCAAGGAGACCCCGGACGGCGTCACGACGTACGAGTTCGACGTTTTCGACGAGTTGGCCGCGGCGACCACCCCCGACGGTTCCACGCTGGCCAGGCTGCGGGACCGGCACGGGCGGCTACTCTCGGAGACCGCGGACGGCCGGACGCTCTCGTACGACTACGACGAGCTCGGCAGGCGCGTGGGACGCACGACCCCCACAGGGGCGCGGAGCCTCTGGACGTTCACCGCCGACGGTCGGCACGGTGAACTCACCACGTCCGGGCGGACCGTTGCCTTCGGGCGCGACGCGGCGGGCCGCGAGGTGAGCCGCACCGTCGGCTCGGCCCTCACCGTGGCTCAGCGGTTCGATGCCCAGGGGCGGGTGACCGGGCAGCAGGTGATCGGCGCGGACGGCGCCGTCCTGCAACGCCGCGACTACGGTTACCGGGACGACGGGTTCCTGACGGGGATCGGGGACGCCCTGAACGGCGACCGGTCCTTCACGCTCGACGCGATCGGGCGGGTCACCGCAGTGGACGCGGACGGCTGGTCGGAGCGCTACGGCTACGACGGGACTGGCAATCAGACCTCGGCGTCCTGGCCGGACGGCCATCCCGGAGAAGAGGTGCGCGGCGAACGCGCGTACACGGGAACCCGGATCACCCGGGCGGGCCGAGTGCGCTACGAGCATGACGAGCGGGGCCGGGTGGTCCTCCAGCAGCGGACCAGGCTGTCCCGCAAGCCGGACTCCTGGCGCTACGAGTGGGATGCCGAGGACCGGCTCTCGGCCGTCGTGACCCCGGACGGCACGCGTTGGCGCTACCGGTACGACGTGCTGGGCCGCCGCACGGCCAAACAGCGCCTCGCGCCGACCGGTGTGGTGCCTGAGGTCGTGGAGGAGACCCTCTTCACCTGGGACGGAACGACGCTGTGCGAGCAGACCACGATCGCCGGCGGCTCTGGCGCCCCGGCGGTGACCCTCACCTGGAACCACGACGGTCACCATCCGCTCACCCAGACGGAACGCATCGCGGACGCCTCGCAGGAGGTGATGGACGAGCGGTTCTTCGCGATCGTCACCGATCTGATCGGCACCCCGAAGGAGCTGGTCGGCGAGGACGGGAAGATCGCCTGGCGCAGCCGCTCGACGGTTTGGGGCGCCACCACGTGGAACCGCGACGCGACGGCGTACACGCCGCTGCGTTTCCCGGGCCAGTACTTCGACGCGGAATCAGGCCTTCATCACAACTACTTCCGCACGTATGACCCGGAAACGGCCCGCTACTTCTCGCCGGACCCGCTGGGGCTGCGGCCGGCACCGAATCCAGTCGCCTACGTCGGAAATCCGTTCACCCGGTTCGGCCTGCTGGGCCTCGCGCCGGATCCGGACTGCGAGGAAATCGATGCGCAGATCAAGAAGGCGCGGGAAAGCTGGACCAGCCCGGCGAGCCTGAGCCGGCACTACGGTGACCACGGTCGGGACCTGAACATCTACGACGAGGACGACTACGCGATGGCGGCGGACGACTTGATGTCCGGGCCGAAGCCGCCGGGTGTCAGGGAGAAGGAATCCTTGATGGAGGGCAAGGCCTACCGCTGGGACCCGGAGACCAACGAATTCGGGACCAAGGACCTGAAGACCGGTAAAATCATTACCTATTTCGATAGTTCCATTCGGCGGGACGGTACAGCGACGAACGCCAACGCCAAGCGCTATTGGGACGAGCAACCAGGACTGGAGTGACAGTGACGACAGGTGCATCACCCTGCATCGTCTGCCGGAACCTGACCGTAGGGGTACCGGGCAATCACGAGATCTGCCCCGTCTGCGGGTGGCAGGACGACGGTGGGGACTATCGGGATCCCGACCGCTATGTGGGTGGTCCCAACCACGTCACGCTTCGGGAGGCCCGTCAGAACTACGAGGAATTCGGAGCCAGCGAGCGGCGACGTGTCGACCGGGTGCGGCCGCCCCTGCCCGAGGAGGTCGCCCCACCGCAGGAGCAGGCGCGGGCGCCGGTACCCGCGCCGGAACCGAGCTGGCTCGAGTTCATCGACAACCCCGAGATCATCCGGGCGGTCTACGGGGAGCAGGCCGTGCCCGAACTCGACGGCGTCACGGTGCGCGAGATCTGCTGGCACTGGGAGGGCCCGTCAGTCCTCATCCGGTTCGACCTGCCCGCGTACCCGGATGCGCCGCCCCAGGAATGGCGCGAGAGCCGCTTCGACACGGCCCAGGTGGAACTCCGCCTCCTCGGCGCGGCCGCTGCACTCGAAGCCGGCCAGGACTGCACGCCGGTCGGGAGCATCGTCCTGGGCAAGGGGTCCGCGGCGCCCGTCCACGTCACGCTCGACGCGCCACGGTTCCGCGCCAGGGTGAACGCCCGGAGTGCCGTCGTCCGAGCGGTGACGGGGTACCTGCGGAACGAGCCTCACGAGGAGTAGCCCGCGGTCCGCACCGGCCCGGAGCACGGAGACAGGGGGTACGGGGCCCTGATCGGCTCCCGTGCCGGCAGTACGGACGATGGCCATTGGTCCAGCGAAAGCACCCTGGCGCTCCAGATCGCCCACAACCGCGACGCGCGGGGGCTTCAGGGCGTCATCTTCACCCGTGACGACCGTGCGGGCGAGGGCAAGCTGTCCTCCCGCCTCGGCCTGGTGACGGAGGCGGTGGAGGCCCCTGCGGGCATGGACCTGTACGCGTACCTGGTCGCCCAACTGTCGAAGGGCGGCAAGGCGGACTACGTGATCGTGGACGAGGCCCAGTTCCTGGCGCCCGAGCAGATCGACCAGTTGGCCCGGATCGTCGACGACCTCGGCCTGGACGTCTTCGCCTTCGGCATCACGACGGACTTCCGCACCAAACTCTTCCCGGGCTCGCAGCGCCTGATCGAGCTGGCGGACCGCCTGGAGCAGCTCCAGGTCGAGGCCCTGTGCTGGTGCGGCGCCCGCGCGACGCACAACGCCCGTACGGTGTGCGGCGACATGGTCGTCGAGGGCGCCCAGGTCGTCGTCGGTGACGTGAACCGTCCGGCGGAGGAGATCGGCTACGAGGTCCTCTGCCGCCGCCACCACCGCAAGCGCATGACCTCGTCCGCGTCCCGGTCGGGCACCCTCTCCCCGGACGTCCTCCCGGTCAACCACGCCTGACTGCCTGGCCCAATGTCTAGGCTGCGTGCAGTTTCTGCAGGCGCTCGGCTGGGGTTTCCCAGCCGAGCGTTTTGCGTGGTTGGTGGTTGAGCTGGTCGGCGACGGCGTCGAGGGAGACCGCGGTTGTTCTCGCGCACCGCGTGAATGTGGGGGACTTCTGATCGAGTCCGACAGCAGGGGACCGGGGTCAGGGCTGCGGTCAGCATGATCCTCGACCCCCCTCCAGGGTAATTATGTCCGTTTATTGACGGTTTGGCGTCTATTGGAGTACCGTCAACGTGTCATGAATAAGAGACGCCGGTACGAGAGTCCGCTGCGCGCCGAGCAGCTGGAGCAGACCCGGCAGAGGATCTTCCAGACGCTCACCGAGGCCATCGCCGACGAGACCGTGGAAGAGCTCACCATCCCGCTCGTAGCGCGGCGCGCCAAGATCGCCGTACGCACCGTCTACCGGCACTTCCCGACCCGGGAGGAATTGTTCGGGGCATGGGGCGATTGGGCCCAAGCCCATCTCCACGTGCTCATGCTGTCCTACCCGGACACCCTGGAAGGACTGCGCCGGACGATTCCGGAGCTGTACCGCTCGTACGACGAGCACGAGGCGCTGATCCTGGCCATGCTGAACTCCAAGGCGGCCCTGCCGCTGCGGCGCCAGGGCCGGGCCCACCGGTTCAGTTCCGTGGAGACGGCCCTGGCCGAGGTGACCGTCGCGTCCTCCCCGACGGCCCGGCGCCGCGCGGTGGCGGTTCTCTACCTGCTGGTGAGCGCACCGGCATGGCAAGCGATGCGCGAGCAGGCAGGGCTCGACGGAGCCGAGGCCGGTGAGGCTGCCGCCTGGGCGGTCCGGGTCCTCACCGATGCCCTCCAGCGCGATCCGGAGGGTCCGGCAGGCAAGGCCGCCACCTGAGCCACCTGGGCCGCCTGGGCCACCTGGGCCACCTGGTCAGTCGAATCATTCGAGCGGCGAGGAGGAGAAGGCCATGAACGTCGCCGCCGCACCCACGTTCGCCCCTCCGGGACCGGGTACCTGGTCCCTCGATGCCACCCACTTCACACGCCCTGTCACCCGCTTCCATGCCGAGATCTACCTGGAGGGGTTCCACCGGGGCTTCGGCGAGAGCCTGCGCAGGTACGGCTCGCTGCTGGAGCGTCTCGACTGGGTGTTCGTCAACGGCTTCAGCTACTACTGCCCCCGGCCAGTGGGCGCACCGCCGGACGTCTCGGGTCATCCGCCGCGGGAGGCATGGGAGCGCATGGCGGCCGACGACCCGCGGATCCGGGAACGGCTGGCGACGAGCGCGACGGTCTTCGAGCACAGGCTGTGGCGCGAAGACCTCCGCCGATGGGACAGCGAGGTGAAGCCGTCGCTGCTGGCCGACCATCACGCAGTGCTGCGGGTGGAACCCGCGGCCCTGGACGACGTCGGCCTGCTGGCCCACCTCGACCGCTGCCGCGAGCACCAGCGGCGGGCCGGCTACCTGCACCATCTGTTCAACATGCCGGCTCTGCTACCGATGGGCGATCTCCTGTCGCACTGCCGGGAGTGGACCAGCCGTGCCCCTGAGCAGATTCTTGCGCCGCTGGCCGGATCGAGCCCGGACCCGTTGGCGGCCGGCGAAGAACTCGCGCGGCTGACGGCGGCGGTCGCTGCGGACCGCGAGGCGCGCGACCTGCTCGCCTCGTCCGCCGAACCCGCGCAGCTACTGAACGCGCTGCGCGCGCTGCCGGACCCGACCGGTGCCGCCGCGACCGCGTACATCGACCAGGTGGGCTGGCGGCCCGTCAACGGTGAGGACGTCGGCGACCCTTGTGTCGTGGAGCTGCCCGGTCTCGTCGTCAGTGCCATCCGTACCACGCTGGCCGGTCCGCCGCTCGCGAACGAGGAGCGGGCAACCGAGGAGCAGGCAGCCCTGGCGGCCGAGCTGCGCATCGCGGTGCCCCCGTTGCACCGCGGTCGCTTCGATGAGCTGCTCTCCGAGGCCCGACTGGTGTCCCGGCTGCGCGACGAACGCGGATCGTACGCCGACCTCCCGGCCATCGGCCTCACCCGCCGCGCTGTCCTGGCCGCCGGCCGGCGACTCGTCCGGACCGGACGGATCGCCGACCCCGCCCACCTGGTCGAGGCCGACTACGCCGAGCTGCGCGAACTGGTCCGTACCGGCGAAGGCCCGGACCCCGGCGAACTGGCGGAGCGTGCCCGCTACCGGGAACAGGCCCGGTATGCCGACGCCCCGCCCATGCTCGGGCCGCCCCCGGGCGATCCGCTGCCACCGCAATGGCTGCCTCCCGCAGCCGCCCGACTGGAACGGGCAATGGGGGCGGTGGTCCTGGCGATGTTCGGCACCCCGGAGGCGCGTACCGCGGGACGGACCGTGCACGGTCTGGGTGCGAGCCCCGGAGTCTACGAGGGCACCGCACGAGTCATCCGCAGCGTGGCGGAGTTCGGGCGGCTCCAGCCGGGCGACGTCCTGGTGACCAACGCGACCACAACCGCATTCAACATCGTCTTGCCGCTGCTCGGTGCGATCGTCACCGATCGCGGCGGGGCACTGTCCCACGCGGCCATCGTCGCCCGGGAGTTCGCGATCCCAGGAGTGGTCGGCTGTACGGATGCCACCGCGGTACTTCCTGACGGAGCCCGGGTCCGTGTGGATGGCCGGGCCGGAGAAGCGGCGGTCGTGTCATGAGAGTGTGGCGTTCCGCCGTGGTGGCGCTCGGGTCCGCAACAGACGAGGCCCTGTACGGCGGCAAGGCCGCAAACCTCGCGATCGCCGTCCGCGCCGGGCTGCCTGTGCCTCCAGGCCTCGCCCTCTCCTGGCCATTCGTGGACGCGATCGCCGAGGGCGCCGCCGACGCACACGAGGCGCTGCGTGCGGCGGTCGACCGGCTGCCGGGCGGATCACAGGCGCCGGGCGGCCGGCCCCTGGCCGTGCGTTCCTCCGCCCCGGGCGAGGATTCGGCACAGGCGAGCTTCGCCGGCCAACATCTCAGCTGTCTCAACGTGGATACCCCCGAGGCACTGACCGAGGCGGTCCAGGCCGTTCGGGAGTCCGCCCGCGCCCCCGCCGCGCTCGCCTACCGCCACCGGCTCGGGCTGGTGGGGCCACCGTGCATCGCCGTGGTCGTGCAGGCTCTGGTGGCAGCTGACTGCGCTGGCGTCCTGTTCACACGTGATCCCCTCGACGGCTCCGAGATCGTGGTGGTCGAGGCGAGTTGGGGGCTGGGCGAGTCGGTGGTCGAAGGCCTGGTAGTCCCGGACCGCTACCGGATCGACGGTAGCGGCCGGGTGCTGGAACGCGTCGTAGGAATGAAGGACATCGCCGTCCGGCCCGCACCGTTCGGCGGCACCATTCAGGTCGCCGTACCCCCCGAACGCGTCCGAACGCCGTGCCTCGACGACGCGCAGCTCACCGAGCTGCACGAACTGGCTTCCCGCTGCGTACTGGTCTTCGGGGGGCCGCAGGACCTCGAATGGGCCTTCGCGGACGGATATCCGCACCTGCTCCAACGGCGGCCGCTGACCGTGAACACGGGGTAGCTCCGCGCCCCCGCCGCGCGGGGCCGCTGCGGACCGGACCGGTGGCACCATGAACACACAGACGGTGCCGAAGCTCGGTACCGGTTCCCGGGGGTCATCATGAACATCCGGCTCCGACTCACCCGACTCTTCGCAGTGACGGCCACGACCGGCATGCTGCTGACTGCCTGCGGAGGCTCCGGCGGGCACCCGTCCACGTCGGGATCACCGTCCGCCGTACCGGGCACGTCCCCGGCGCCCTCCCCGACTCCGACCGCACCCGTCACGCCCGGTACGCCCGCGCCGACCACCTCCGCGCCCGACGGCGGCACGCCGCCCCTCGGCTCCGCGCTCCTCCAGCCCGTGTGGCCGTTCACCACGCTCGCCCAAGCCCAGGCGTGGGAACGCGACTTCCGCTCCGATGGCCACCAGCCCTGGCATCTCGACCCGGTCCAGACCGCGCTCTCCTTCACCCAGGGCTACCTCGGCTTCCAGGACGTCGGCCGAGTGTCCTCGCCTACCGTCAGCGGCCGGGATGCCCGGATCGGAGTCGGCCTGAGCGTGCCCGAGGGCGCCGAGGGGGCCAGGGGCACCGTGGCGGTCATCCACCTCGTGCGGTACGGCAACGGCCCGGACGCCCCGTGGGAGGTCGTGGGCACGGACGACACGACGCTCTCGCTGACCACGCCCGCGTACGGATCGGTCGTGCACTCCCCGGTGCTGACCGGCGGCCGGATCACCGGTGTGGACGAGAGCATCCGCGTGCAGGTGCGCCAGCCCTCGTCCACGGCCCCGCTCGGCACCGCCTGCTGTACCACGGCCGGCGGGAGCGCGCAGCCTTGGAACGCGTCCGTGTCGTTCACCGGCGCCCATGACCCGGTGCTGACGATCGTCGCGTTCACCGGCGGTCACCTCTCCGAGGTCGAGCGCTTCACGGTCACGGCGGTGCGTACCGGCTGACGCTCAGCGAGCCCTGCCCTCGTGACCGGAGGGCCCAGTCCCAGCGCTGCTCGGTGGTGCTGCCGTCGTATGGTCTCGACCAGCGTCATCCGGGACGTCACCCCTTCGCCCTGACCCTGGGCTGCGAGGTCGAACCAGGCGATCACCTCCGGTTGCCGCGCACGGCCAGGCCCGGGGGTGAAGGTGCGCAGCACCCGTTCAGCGCTTATGAGAACGACTTCTACGGCAGGGACGGGACGGCGGAGGTGATGGTGGCTGTGCAGCGGGCGGGGCCGGGCCCCGCAGAGCCACGTCTGGTGGTGGCGCGTGCCGAAGTCCGCGCCGTGGTGAAACCGGATGGAGCGGCCCGGGGGCCGACGCTCGAAGCCGTCCCAGGCCACGCTGACGACCGTGGGGCCTGTCGGCGTGCCAGCGGTTCCGACGATGGAGGTTGGTCGACCAAGAGCACCCTGGCTCTCCAGATCGCCCACAACCGCGACGCGCGAGGGCTTCAGGGCGTCATCTTCACCCGTGACGACCGTGCGGGGGAGGGCAAGCTGTCCTCCCGCCTGGGGCTGGTGACGGAGGCGGTGGAGGCTCCGGAGGGCATGGACCTGTACGCGTACCTGGTGGCGCAGCTCTCCAAGGGCGGTAAGGCGGACTACGTGATCGTGGACGAGGCCCAGTTCCTCGCGCCGGAGCAGATCGACCAGTTGGCCCGCATCGTGGACGACCTGGGCCTGGACGTCTTCGCCTTCGGCATCACCACGGACTTCCGTACGAAGCTCTTCCCGGGCTCGCAGCGCCTGATCGAGCTGGCGGACCGCCTGGAACAGCTCCAAGTCGAGGCCCTGTGCTGGTGCGGCGCCCGCGCCACGCACAACGGCCGTACGGTGGGCGGCGAGATGGTGGTCGAAGGCGCACAGGTGGTCGTCGGCGACGTGAACCGCCCGGCGGAGGAGATCGGCTACGAGGTCCTGTGCCGCCGCCACCACCGCAGGCGGATGACGAGCGCCACGGCCCATGCCGACGCCCTCTCCCCGGACGTCCTCCCCGTCAACCACGCTTGAGAGGGTGAGCCCGAACGCGGCGTGCGCGAGGGAGGCGCTGTCGACTTGGGTGAGCCCGCCCGCACCTGGCGGGTACACGCGCCGGGGGAACCAGGGCCGGAACCGGGCACGGTGACGGGAAGTAGTCTAAAAAAGTATCCCAGTTTGCCCGTCCCGCCAGCCACACTGACCCCATGACCCGTCGCGACTTCGACGAACTGCCGGGCCCTGATCGGCAACCGCAGGCAGTCCAGCCGGGCTACGGCTCGGTCTACCGGACGCCACAGCCCGGATCGGGGCCCGTGCCGGGCAATCCCTACGCGCAACCGCCGGTGCAGGCAGCGGACTTCGTACGCCCGCCCCGCCGCGGCCTGCGGGGCAGGACCGGCGTGCTGGTGGCGGCCCTCGTCGCGGCCCTGCTCGCCCTCGGCGGCGGCTCGTACATCCTCCTGCGCGACGGCTCCGGCGACGCCGGGGACGGCGACACCGCCGCCCCCCTCGCGTCCGCATCCGTGGACCAGGGAGACGGCCAGGGCCCCGGCGGCCCCCCGTTCGTCTTCGACCCCAACGCCGGAATTCAGCCGGGCGAGGGCCGGGTCTGGCTGGTGTCGAACCGGACCGAACTGGCCGGCTCTGGTGCCTCGCAGCACGGCCCCTGGCGCGTGGGGGACGCCGTGATCAAGGCGATGTACAAGGAGGTCACCGCCTACACCGCGACCGACGGCAAGGAGAAGTGGAGGCTTCCCCTCGCCACGCCGCTGTGCGGGGTCCCGGAGAGTCCCGGCCCGAACGGGAAGATCGTCGTCGGGGTCCGCGAGAAGGACAGCGCCACCTCCCAGTGCACCCACCTCCAGCAGGTCGACCTCGCCACGGGCCAGGCGGGCTGGAAGCTGGAGATACCGAAGGAGAAGGTCTTCGACCAGGATCTGGAGTTGCGGCTGGCCATCTCAGGGGACACCGTCGCGGTGGCGCGTGCCGCGGTCGTGAGCGGTTTCTCGGTCACCGACGGGCATAAACTCTTCGGTACTCCGAGCAGCGGCTGCGCCCCCGCGACGGTCGGCGGCGCCGCCGCCAGGCTGATGCTCGTACGCGACTGCTTCGGCCAGGACTCGGCCGACCGGCAGTCGGTGATCGAGGAGATCGACCCGGCGACCGGCGCTGCCAAGTGGAGCCACCAGTACGCGAAGGGCTCGAACCTCGGCCAGATCCTGTCCGTGGACCCGCTCGTCGTCAGCACCTACAACACGCAGGAGAAGGTCTGGAACATCACGGCCTTCGCCGCCGACGGCAAGGTCCGCTCGCAGACCAATGCCGCCTTCGGGGTCAGCAAGCGGTGCAACGGCTGGGGCAGCGGCAGCGGCGACCTGCACGACTGCAACGCGGCGGTGGCCGACGCGGACACCCTCTACATCGCGGGCGGCACACCCGACGCCAAGTACCCGCTGGGCGTCGACAAGCCCGACGAGGTGATTGCGGTCGACCTCAACACCGGTCAGGTGAAGTGGCGCACGACGGGCCCCGACGGCCGCGTCATGTTCCCGCTGGCCATCGAGGAGGGGAAGGTCGTCGTCTACGTGGACACGGACAAGGGCCTGTCCGCGGCGATGGCGGCCATCCCGACGGGCGGAGGCCGGCCCCAGATATTCCTGCAGAGCCCGAAGATCGCCAAGGGGCCCGAATCCGCCTTCTCCCCCTCCAGCGTCCGGCTGGCCTGGGTCGAGGGACGCGTCTTCCTGCTCAACGGGTCCGTACGCAGCCCGGAGCCGAAGAAGGTGGACCACTCCCTGCTGTCCTTCGGGAAGTAGGTCGCGGGACCCCGGCGGGAAGGGTGGCCGGATCCGAGCCCTCCCCGCCCCCGAGGCGTGACGAGCGGCGGCCACCGCCCTATTGTTGCGCGCCATGTGGCCAGGACAGCAGACGCCCGATGGGGACCAGAGCAGGCAGAACCCGGGGCAAAACCCTTACCGGCAGCCGGTTCCCGGACAGCAGGGCGCCCAGACCGGCCCCTACGGACCTGGCACATTCGGCCAACCTTGGCAGGGCGCCACGCCCGGTACGCACCAGCAGTACCCGTCCGGCGCGCCGACTCCGCCTCCCGGACCGGCGCCGCGTTCCGCGCCCCGGCGTAAGGCCGTCGTGGCGATATCGGTGACGGTGGCTGCGGGGGTGGCCGTCGCGGTGACCGCCGCGGTCCTCTTCCGGGACGGCGGCAGGGCGGACGGCGCCGGGGGGTCGGCTTCCCCTGCACCCGCCTCCGGTTCCCCGTCCGCCTCCGTGACCTCGGGCGCCCCGGGCACCGTGAAGTCGACGGTCAAGGGCTGGAAGGTCGTGGTGAATCCGGCGCACGGCACCGCCTTCGACGTACCGCCGGACTGGGAAGTCCTGGGGCCGCAGATCTTCAGCGGCTTCTCGGACGACAAGGACCCCGACAAGCCGGTGATCGGGCACACCGCGCCCGCCTTCTTCAAGAAGAAGTGGTGCAGTCTGGATGCCAACGGCGACGGCTACGTCAACGACATCGCGCTCGCGTCCACCGGTACCAAGGGCGCCGACGGCGCAAAGACCACCGACGAGGTCGCCGAGAAGACGGCGACGGCCTGGGCATACTCCGCGTTCGCGTCCCCGGACAAGGAGGTCGTCAGGTGGGACAAGCCGGTGGCCTACACAACCAAGGCCGGAGTCAAGGGGAGTTACGTGAAGGCCCGCACCGAGGGCGCCAAGAAGGACCACAAGTGCGCGGGGGACGGATGGGCGATCGCCTTCGGCTTCAAGAATTCCAAGGGCGACTTCGTCGCCTGGGACTTCTACGGCCGGTCGGGCGTCCAGGGAGCCGTCCGCGACGACCTGGTCATGCGCATCCTCAGCACGGTCCGCCTCTCCGGCGACCCGGTCCCAGACCCCCTCCGCAAAGAGGCCTCCCCTTCGTCTCCGTGAGTCTGGAGGCAACCCCGGCGCTGGACCTCTACGCATGTGTGGTGGAGTGCCTGTCGCGGGCACGGCAAGGTCGACTACGTGGTCGCGGAGTGCTGGATGTGGTCCCGCCGGCAGGGGATGGTGGACCCGGACATGGTGGATGGCCGAGCAAAAGGACACTGGCGCTCCAGATCGCCCACAACCGCGACGCGCGGGGGGCTTCAGGGCGTCATCTTCCCCCGTGACGACCGTGCGGGGGAGGGCAAGCTGTCCTCCCGCCTGGGCCTGGTGACGGAGGCGGTGGAGGCACCGGAGGGCATGGACCTGTACGCGTACCTGGTGGCGCAGCTCTCCAAGGGCGGTAAGGCGGACTACGTGATCGTGGACGAGGCCCAGTTCCTCGCGCCGGAGCAGATCGACCAGTGGGCTCGGATCGTCGATGACCTGGGCCTGGACGTCTTCGCCTTCGGCATCACCACGGACTTCCGTACGAAGCTCTTCCCGGGCTCGCAGCGCCTGATCGAGCTGGCGGACCGCCTGGAACAGCTCCAAGTCGAGGCCCTGTGCTGGTGCGGCGCCCGCGCCACGCACGGTGGGCGGGGAGATGGTGGTCGAGGGCGAGCAGGTCGTCGTCGGTGACGTCAACCGCTCCCCGGAGGAAGTCGGCTACGAGGTCCTCGGCCGCCGTCACCACCGCCGCCACATGACCAGCGCCGCCGCCCACGCCGCCGCCATCTCCCCGGACGTCCTCCCAGTCAACCACGCCTGACACAACCCCTGCGCCCTTGGTTGTGTCAGGGAAGGGGCGCTTTACGCGGAAACTCTGGGGGACCGGCGCGGGAGATCGGCTTCGGTATCGGTGCATCAGATACCTTCCGGGCCGGTGCCCACTGGCCGTCGCAGGTATTCGGCCGTCCGCTGTCGTTCCGTGCATCGGACCGCGCGTCCCCGAGCCTCAGCCCGGCGTCCCATCCCGGGCGCCAAGTCCGGCAACGCCGTGGGCTCCCCCTTCGGCCTGGGCGCCTTCTTCGGCTTCGCGTCGAACCCCGGGCACTGACCCGCAGGTGCACTACGACGCCGGGTCGAGCCGCTTCCATGCCTACTTCGAAGATCGGCGATCTCGCCGCCGGCGGCACCCCGCTGACCGCGAACGTAGCGCCCGCAGGGGCAGGGCACGGTGGACGTCACCGTGACCACCCCGAACGGCACCAGCCCCATCTCCGCCGCGGAAAAGTTCACCTATGACGCGGGCGTTTCCGCGCCGACTGTCAGCGCGAGCACCCCGCCCCCGCCGAACGGCGCCGGATGGAACCCGCCGCGCGGCGGGAACAGCACGAGTCCGATCAGGCTGCGGATCTGCGACGCGTTCCCACCAGGGGGCTGCGGGCCGGCGGCTACAACCTGCGGTTCACCATCAGCGGTGCCAGCGCCTTGTTACAGGTCCTTGGGCTGTCACTCATCGGTCGGACGCCGTGCGGTGCCCGGTGTGCTGTGATGCCAAGGCCCTCTCCCTGAGGCGAAGTCAAGGCTGCTGTCGAGGGGCGCCGAGTGTCGCCGACGCGTAGCCTTGAAGTGGATATCACCCCAATTATTTCTTTCGTGCAGGGTGTGGTCGACAACCGACTGCCGAGGAACAGTGACCCGTCTTATGCCTCGCACGCCTGACAGTGATCGGCCGCAGGGCCGTCGTGCCCAAGGTTCCGCGCTGAGTGAGCAGGCGGCGCGTGCCGAACGCCGCCGCCGACTGCGGTTCGCAATGATCGTGAGCATCGTGGTGGCCGCGGTCATCGCCGGGCTCACGATCGCGGTGCTCTCCACAGGAGGCGGGCCGTCCCGGTCCACGGCTCCCGAGGCGGGCATACCGGTCACTCCGATGAAGACCGCCTCGGGCCGTGTGACCAGCCCGCCGTGGCCCGCGCCAAACGATGCTTCCGCGCGGGCCGCGGCAGCGGGGCTGCTGATGCTGGGCGAGGAGGGCAACGTCGAGCACATCCACACCCACCTGGACGTCATCGTGAACGGCAAAGCGGTGGTTGTCCCCGCGGACATCGGCATCGACCACAAGGCGCAGCAGATCAGCCCGCTGCACACCCACGCGGAGAACGGCGTGATCCATGTCGAGTCCCCGGTCAAGGCCACTTTCTCCCTCGGCCAGTTCATGACCGAATGGGACCTCGCCCTCACGTCGGACTCCATCGGCGGGCTGAAGGCCGGCGGCGCCAACGAATTCCACGCCTACGTGAACGGCAAGGAGCGCCCCGGCAACCCGGCCGCGATCGAGCTTCGGGACCACGACGAGATCGCGCTCGTATTCGGACCGGCAGACGTGAAGGTCGACGTGCCCAGCAGCTACGACTGGCCGAAGGGCAAGTGAGCAGCGGCTACCGGTAGGGGGCCAGGGCGGCGGCGGTGATGCGGGGGCCGTACCGGGCGAGCGCCGTGATACGCGGGTCAGGGCGGCCCGGCCGCCGCGGAGCCGACCGCTCCAGCCGCAGAGGGGTCTCCCTCGCCACCTGCCGCACGCAGCGCGCCGCCGGGCGCCAGCAGGCCGGAGCGAAGCCAGGAGGCCGTCCGCGCCGGCAAGGCGGGCGCGCCCGCGTCGTGCGCGGGCCTTGGTGGGGCAGGGAAGGCCTCAGCCTGGCAGAAGGCGGGCTTGGCTCGCCCTGACGGCGAGGCCGTCGTGCACAACCGGGAAGACGAGTCGGCAGAACGCCATGCGGAACGACGGCGTGCCCCGTACCGAGATCTGCGATCTGCGATCTGGCCACGTTCGTTCTCGCTGGAGGCAAGGCCGAAGGGGTCGGCCGCGCGATATCCGGTCCCGTCCCGCGTTCGCAGCGTGATCCATGGCTCATATCCGGATTCCGCAAGGGTGTCAAGTCACGCTTTTCAGTGGCGTGACCCGTCTTGCCCGGTCGGGTTTATTTGAAGCCATGGCCTCACCACACCAACTCCTACTCATAACGAATGCGAGGCCGAGCTTTCATCTCATTTCTGGCGGGCCAAAAGAGAAAGCCCCGCATAACTCAAGGGAGAGTCTGATGAATGGGTATTCCTGGACACGTCGTCTGTTGTTCATGGCCACGGCCACCGTGGCCCTGGCCGGCACCGTCGTGCTGGTCCCGGCGGCGGCCTTCGCATCGCAGGTAGAACACACCAAGGCGATTCCGTCCCTCTCCTGCCGCTACGCCGCAAGGTAGGCCGGGGCTTTCTGCGCCCCGGTCGCGCGAGTCCGCGGCCGATGTTTCCCACCGGAAAGGAGGGGTTGCCATGCGGTACGACCACTGCCTCTAGTTCGAGCAGGTCGGGCCCGGGTGACGCCGGGCCCGACCTCGCTTCACGCATGATCCGCCGTGACCTAAGACAGGAACGAAGGCCAATGACGACATCCATCAGCTACAACCCATTGGACTGGGCCACGATTGTCGACCCGTATCCGGTCTATGCCGAGTTGCGCGCCCGTGCGCCGGTGTTCTGGCACGAGCAGATGCAGTCCTGGGTGCTCACTCGATACCGCGATTGCCGAGAGGTGTTGCGCAACCACGAGTTGTGGGCTCGGGACTTGCGCCGCGTCGGGGCCGACGTTCCCGAGGGGCGAATGAACATCCAATACCAGGACCCGCCGGAGCAGGCGAAGTTGCGTGCTCTGATCGTCAACGCCATGCGGGCACCGGACACCCGGGACATCTGCCGGCGCGCCCGACCCGATCTCGAGGGGCATTTCGAACGGCTCCGCGATCGCGACGAGTTCGACCTCATGAGCGAGGTCGCGGCCCCACTCGCGCTGCAGATCACCTGTGACCTGGTTGGCGTGGAACCGCCGGCGCTGGAAACCTACGTGAGGATCTTCGAAGGGCTGACCCGGCGGATGGACAGCGGGCTCGAGCCGAGCCACACCGAGCCCGGGGAGGAAGTGGGACTCGAACTTCACGCGATGATGAAGGCGTGGTTCGTGAAGACCCGGCTTCCGGGAATGATCGCGAGCCTGCGGGAGAGTCCGCACACGAAAACGATGCCGGACGCATACGTCCGGAACACGGTGAGTGCGGTTTTCAACGCCAGTTACAGCACGGTCTATGCATCGACCGGAGCCGTCGTCCTGGCTCTGCTGCAGCATCCACACGTACTCGATCAGCTGCGCGATCGCAGTCTGATGGCTACGGGGGTGGCGGAGCTGATCCGCTTCTGCAGCCCGGCCCAGGGCACGAGCCGGGTGGCGACCGAGCGAACGAAGATCGGCGACACCACGATCGAGCAGGGTGAGGCCGTCGTGACCCTTTTCGCCGCTGCCAACCGGGATCCGGAGTACTTCGCCCAGCCGGATGAGCTCATTCTCGACCGTTCACCCAACCAACATCTGGGATTCGGATGGGGTCCGCACATCTGTGCCGGCGCACAACTCGCAACGGACTGGCTGTATGAGCTCATCGACTTCCTGAACGAGCGGCCGTCGGAATTGACCTTGGCAGGCGAGCCCAGATATATGCGCTCCGCGACGCTTCGCAATCTGAAAGCGCTGCCCGTGAGCCTTCGCCATTGATCCCAAGCGGGCGCGCAGGCGTGGTGTCGAGAATGCATTGCGTCTGCTCGACGCAACCGACCCCTATTCACGAGCGAGGAAGGATCTGGACGGCATGGACAGGAAGCTGACGCTCGACGTGACGCCACTGCGGCAGTCGCCGGAATTCCGCCGGCTCTGGTTCGGGCAAGCCGTTTCCGGTGTTGGCGGGCAGATGACCGTTTTCGCCGTGGCGCTCCAGGTCTATCTGCTCACGAAGAGCACTCTGGCGGTCGGCGTCATCGGTTTGTGCACCGTGATTCCCATGCTGTCCATGGCGCTCGTCGGAGGCACGCTCGGCGACACGTACGACCGCAGGAAGATCGTCCTTTTCGCCGGTGGCGGCCAGGTGGCGGTGTCGCTGGCATTCGCCGTGCAGGCCATCGCCGGGAACGACCGGCTCTGGCTGCTGTACGTCCTGTGCATCGCGCAGTCGACCCTCGGCGCCGTCAGCGTCCCGGCCAAACGGACCTTCATGGCGCACCTGCTGCCCAAGGACCAGATCCCGGCAGGCGCCGCCCTCACCATGCTCACCATGCATTTCGCCGGGATCGCAGGTCCGATCCTCGCCGGTGCGGTCGCCGGGGTCTGGGGACTGCAGGTGTGTTACGCCGTGGACGCTCTCAGCTTCATCGTTGCGATCTACGTCGTCGCGAAGCTCCCGGCCATGCCGCCGCAAGGATTGATCGCCCGCCCCGGTGCCAAGGCGATCGTCGCCGCCCTGCGCTACATCCGCGTGAACAACGTCCTCAGGGGTGCGTTCCTCACCGATCTGAGCCTGACTCTGCTCGCGACCCCGACCGCTCTGCTTCCGGCGATCAATGATCTGAATCTGGGGGGCAAAGCCGAGACGCTCGGCATGCTGATGGCGGCGCCGGCCGTCGGAGGCGTCCTGGGATCGCTGTTCTCCGGGCGGGCCTGTCGGGCCACCCACAAGGGCCGGGGCATGCTGCTCGCGGCTGGCGCATGGGGAACCTGCATCGCGATCTTCGGGCTGGTCCAGGTTCCGGTACTCGCGATCGCGCTCCTGGTTGTCGCAGGTATGGCGGACGTCATCAGCGCCGTCTACCTCACGACGATCGTCCAGACCACGGTGGACGACAACTACCGGAGCAGGGTGAGCGCGGTCGAATTCGTCGTGGGCGCCGGAGGTCCACAGCTCGGCGGTATGCGCGCCGGCGCGCTCGGCGCGATCACCTCACCCGGCCTGTCCGCCGTCATCGGCGGCGCGACATCCGTTCTCGCGGCAGCGTTGCTGGCCGTTGCCTTGCCGAAGTTCGTTCGGTGGCAATCCGAGTCCTCGGACCGGGCGACCACCGAGGAACTCGCCAGGGAGCCATCTGAAATCAAGGCACATGCCGACTCGGAGAGGGATTGACATGACTTTGGAGATCTTTTCGCCGCAGCAGGCGGACATCGACGCCGACGTGTCGAGGGTGACCCGGCCAGGCGCGTCTGCCGGCCCGATCGTCAATTCGTGGAACGAATGGGACCCGCTCGAGGAGATCCTCATCGGCCGCGCGGACGGAGCCTGCTTCGAACCGACCGAATCCGGGTACCGCCCCCAACTCCGCGGGACCCCCAGCGGTCAGCGCTTTCCCACCGGGCCGAAGTCGCCCGATGTGACAGCCCGCGCGAACGAGGAGCTCGAAGGGCTTGCCGAGCTCCTGCGCACGCTCGGGGTGACGGTTCGCCGTCCCGACGCCGCTGATTTCACAGCGGCCGTGAAGACGCCGTCCTTCGAGGTCGCGAACCAGTACTGCTCTGTCTGTCCTCGCGACGTCCTCATCACGGTGGGAAACCAGATCATCGAGGCCACGATGTCGCGGCGGGCCAGGTTCTTCGAGTACCTGCCGTACCGGAGCCTTGTCTACCGCTACTGGACCGCCGACGAGCGCGTGGTGTGGACCGCGGCGCCGAAGCCCTCCATGAGCGACACGATGTACCGCCCGGAATTCTGGGAGCTGACCCTGGCCGAGCGGCACGCGAGGATGCACGACTTCGAGTTCTGCGTCACGCAGGACGAAGTGCTCTTCGATGCGGCTGACATCACCAGGGCGGGCCGCGACATCTTCGTCCAGGAATCCATGACGACCAACCGGGCGGGTATCCGCTGGCTGCGAAGAGAACTCGAACCTCGCGGTTTCCGCGTCCATGTGCTGCATTTCCCGCTCGATCTCTTCCCCTCCCACATCGACTGCACATTCGTCCCGCTGCGACCAGGGCTGGTGCTCACGAACCCGGACCGGCCGCTCGAGGCCGACGAGCGGGAGTTCTTCGTCCGCAATGGATGGCGACTCGTCGACGCGCCGACGCCGGCGTATGGCAATGACGAGATGCCCCGCTACAGCCAGTCCTCCAAATGGCTGTCGATGAACCTGCTGAGCGTCGCTCCGGACGTGGTCGTCTGCGAAGCGAGCGAGAAGAACCTGCACGAGCTGCTGCGCGGGCTGGGGTTCGAGGTCCTCACGGTCCCGTTCCGCAACGTCTACGAGTTCGGCGGCTCGCTGCACTGCGCGACCTGGGACGTCCGCCGGACCGGCGAGTGCCAGGAGTACTTCGCCGTTGCGGATCGCACCCCGCCGCACGCGCCCGGTGGCGACCTGGGCGTCCGCACTCACCACGACCCGATCACCCACTCTTGACGGAGGAAAGACCATGCATGTTCTACACATCGGCGCACATCCCAAGGCGATCCGCGGGCTCTACCGCGGCGGCCACGAGATCACGGTGCTGTACGAGGCGGCGGACGGGGACCGGATGTACCGCACCCCCGGGCTCAGGGAACTCGCGACGCGCGCCTGCGCGGTCGATTCCTACCGCCATGTGGAAGCGCTGTGGTCGGCTCTGCACCACCTCGGACCGATACCGAAGGTGGACGCCGTACTGACGACCAACGAGTACGGCGTCGTCGGTTCCGCCTTCCTCGGCAAGCAGCTCGACGCCATAGCCCTGGACCCCGCCGTCGCACTCGCCTGCCGGGACAAGGCCCTGCAGAAGACCAAGTGGCGCGAGGCAGACGTCCCGACGGCAAAGTTCGTGGTCCTACCGGAGGCGGCGACGCAGTCCGTCGACGCCGTGCGGACGCTGCTGGCCGCGGCCGGCCTCGAGTTCCCGGTCGTCGTCAAGCCCCCGGCCGCCGGCGGCGCGGAGTCGGTGTCCGTCGCAGAGACCGCCCACGACATCGTGCGGGTCGCGAGGCACAACCCTCAGCTGCGCAGGGTTCTCGTGGAGGAGTTCATCGACGGCCCGGAATGGCACTTCGACGGCATCATCCAGAACGGATCGATCGGCAGGTTGATGGTCTCCCGGTACGGCGAACCATTGCTGTGCACCAAGCAGGGCGAGCCGACCCGGTCGATGGGCCTGCCTCCCGCCAGGCATCGCGGCACGTACGCCGCCGCGAACGAGTTCGCGACGCGCGCGCTCAAGGCGCTCGGCCTGGAGACCGGCGTCTTCCATTTCGAGGCGTTCGGCCACCCGGGCGAGTTCGTCGCCAACGAACTCGCCTGCCGACCCGGCGGCAGCGGGTTGTGGACGGTGGCTGAGAAGACGATCGGCCTCGACCTGTTCGCTGCCGCCACGCAGCTGTTCACCGGAGACGAGGTGGAAACGCTCACGGCGTCGCCGGACAAGGTCCACGGATGGGTTCACCTGCCGTCGGTGGCCGGGTTCCCGAACACCGTGCACGAGGCCGACATCAGGGCCATCCCGGGCGTCGACGGCGTCGTTCTCGTTCCCCTGGGCGTGCCGATGCGGGACATGTCCGAGACCTCGTCTGCCGGGATCGGGTACGCGACCGTCGCCGCGGCGGACGAAGCCGAGTGCTGGCACGTCATGGCCGAGGCCGTGGCCCGGGTACGAGCGATCCACGACGAGCGCGGCCGCGCCGCACTCCAGGCCAGGAGCACGGTCGCCTCGGTCGGCGCGCCCCTCCGCCTCACGCACCGAGCACCGGCGATGGGAATGCGAT
This sequence comes from Streptomyces sp. ISL-66, assembly GCF_018614135.1. Lineage (GTDB taxonomy): Bacteria > Actinomycetota > Actinomycetes > Streptomycetales > Streptomycetaceae > Streptomyces. The sequence continues at coordinate 105,676 of NZ_JAGGOW010000065.1, read as the reverse complement.
GAGACTCTTGATTGCGAACGACATCGACGACACCCTCTTTCTCCGGCCGGACCCCCGAGCCTGGGCGCAACGCGTGTTCTGGTTCGCGGAGGAAGGCGATCTCGTCCTCGTCTCAGACACGCCGGATCCGGCCTTCGTCCAGCACGTCGGCAGGATCAAAGGCACCGACATGTCCCGGGTAGACGTCCGTCTGTGTCCCGAGGGCCTGCACGGCAGGCGAAGGATCGACTTCCTCGCGCTGTTCGACCGGCGGTTCCTCGACTCGATCGCCCGGGACGTCGCCTGCGTCACCGAGGTGTTCAGCCTGTTCCCGTCCGCCCAGTTGAGCGAGTTCGCATCAAAGCTCGGCATCCGGGATCGCCTGCCGGGAGTCGACTTCTTGGCCCAGGGCGGCGGTGAGCTGGCCAACAGTAAGTCGACCTTCCGAGCTTTGGCCGCAGGTAGCGGGGTGCGCATCGCGGCGGGGTCGGTGTGCCGCAGCCGGCTCGAGGCGACTGCGGCGACCCAGTGGCTGCTGGATGCCGGCCACGACGTGATGGTGAAGATGGCGCACCACGGGGCCGGGTCCGGCAACGAGATGGTCCTGCGGCCAGGCAGGCACGCACCCCATCACGTCGGCGCCCGGACCGTGCACGAGTTGGACAGCCGGCAGGACGCCGTGGCGGGGTACTGGCGTGACCGGTGGGACTGGGCATCCGCGGACGGCAGGTACGCAGTCGTGGTCGAGCAACTGCTCGATTCCACCGATAGCTACTACGCCGAGTACGCCGTGACCGATGCAGGGGTCAAGCTGGGGGGCGTCGGCTGCCTGTCCTTCGTCGACCGGAGGCTTGCCTTCGAGACGTTCCCGGCGCGCTCGCTGACCGAGTCACAACATCTGGAGCTGGTCTCCGGGGCCGAGACCCTTGCCCGTACCTACCACGGCATCGGATACCGAGGGCAGCTCTGTGCCGACGCGGTGGCCACCCGGGACGGGCGGATCGCCTTCACCGAGGTCAACGCCCGGACGACGACGTCCACTCACCTCTACGACATCATGGCGGGCCTGTCGCCCGACGAGATGACGATGCTCAGCCAGCGGCTCACCCCCGCGACCTGGAAGCCGATCTCCACCGTGGGCTTCCTGGAGACCGTGGCCGATGCCGGCCTCCTGTTCGACCGTGATCGACGGCGCGGCGTTCTCATGACGATGCCCGTCTCGCAGGCATCCGGGAAGGGCGGGTTCCTGTACGTGATCGTCTGCGGGGGCCCGGCGGAGGAAGCGGCATACCAACGTGAGCTGGGGAGGTTGTTCGATGAGACGTAGCCGTTCGTTGACGAGAAGTAGCCGTTCGCCGGGCGAGGCCGCCGCGACCCGGCTTCCGCACCTGATCACCGTGGGCGATGTGGAAGCCCGGCAGCGGCACGCGGCGCTGGCTGCCGCGCTGCGGGACGTCGCGCGTCCGCGGATGCGCCAGATCCGCTCGATGCTCGGGGCGTGGAAGCCGTGCTCACCGGAGCTCGTCGACCTGGTGGAAGGCGACCTGCTCGCCTTCACGCAGCGAGATCCCGCAGCCCACGGCTCATGGCGTGAGGTCGTGGGTTCCTACCGATGCTTCCGGGCAGTGCTGAGCCATCGGCTGGCACATTCCATCCTCGGCGCGCCCCTGCGCTCCGATGCCGACGGCAGTCGCCTGCGGATGCTCGCGCGCTCCATTGCCGAGCAGGCCACGGTGGAGACGGGGGTCGAAATCCACCCGGCGGCCGTGATCGGCAGGAGATTCGTGGTTGATCACGGCATGGGGACGGTCATCGGCGAGACAGCGAGCCTGGGCGACGACTGCTACGTCCTGCAGGGTGTCGTCCTGGGATCGACGGGAATCGCGGACAATCCGCGAGGCCGGCGGCACCCGGCCATCGGCTCGCGAGTCGAGATCGGCGCGTTCGCACGCATTCTCGGCCCGGTCGAGATCGGTGACGATGTCGTGGTCGGATGCCATGCCCTCGTGCAGTGCGACATCCCGGCAGGCGCCCGGGTGAGCGTGTTGAACCAGTATCAGGAGATCCGGGGCGGAACCACCATCGGCGTCACCGCCATCGAAGTGATCGGCGAAGGCCTCCTCCTGGTGCGCGGCAGCGGTCTGGCCCATCCCGGCCTCCGCGTGGAGGGACTGTCCGGACGCTACCGGAACGCCACGCCGGTGGTGGTACTCGACCGCGGCAACCGGCATCTGCTGCTCGGGCTGGACGCAACGGCCGGCAAGCCCCCTGCGCATGTCCGGCTGACCGTGCCCGACGGCACCAGTGTGTCGATCCTGGTACCCCGCGCCGCCGGTGTCCGGCGAACGCGCGACGATGGAGTCGGCTCCACCGCGTCACAGGCCGGGTCGAGGTGATGGACATGGTCACGCCCGTGATCGCCTCGTCGGTGCTGGATCTCATCGGCCGGACGCCGCTGCTCGAACTCCGACGGCTGACCGCAGACCTGGACCGGACCGTGTACCTGAAGCTGGAGATGCTGAACCCGGGCGGAAGCCACAAGGTACGGATCGCGCTCAACATGGTGCTGGCCGCCGAACACGAGGGGTTCCTCGTTCGCGGCTCCGGGCAGACCATCCTCGAACCCACCGGTGGCAACACCGGCATCGGGCTCGCGATGGTCACCGCATCGCTCGGATACCGCCTGGTCCTCGTCATCCCGGACAACTACAGCCCGGCCAAGCAGCGGCTCCTGCGAGCGTACGGTGCCGAGATCGTGCTGTCCGACCACCGTCTGGGCGGCAACTCGCACGGTGAGAAGGCGCTGGAGCTGCAGTTCGAGCACCCGGACTGGATCCTGCTCAACCAGCAGGCCAACCCCGCGAACCCGGCCGTGCACGACCGGACCACCGCCATCGAGCTGTTGGAGGCATTCTCCGGCGAGCTGCCGGACGTGATGATCGCCGGGGTCGGGACCGGCGGGCATCTCACCGGAATCGGCCGGACTTTGCGCCGACACCGACCGGATCTGCGGATCGTCGCGGTCACGCCTCCAGGATGCTCCTTCACGCAGAACAGGTTCACCACGCACCGATTGCAAGGTCTGGCCGTCGGACTGGTGCCCGCCAATCTCGACGTCGCGCTCATCGACGAGGAGATCGTCGTCACCGAGGACGAGGCCGCGACGATGATGCGGACACTGATGCGGGTCGAAGGCCTTGCGGTCGGTTTGTCCTCCGCGGCGAACGTCGTCGCCGCACTCACCTGTGCGCGGACCTGCCGCCCCGGCACACGGATTCTGACCTTCGCCTACGACTCTGCCCAGGACTACCTCGCCGAGCTCGCGGAGCCCGGCGAGACCACTCACCCGAGGAGCACATCATGACCGACATGCTCACCTTCAACGCGGAAGCGGCACGTAGGATCGAGCGGACCTACCGCACACCGGATGTCGTCGCGCAGCGCCGCACAGTCCTCGACACCCTCGAGCTGCGGCCCGGCGAGCGGGTGCTCGACATCGGGTGCGGACCAGGTCTGCTGGCCGCGGAGATGGCCACGGCCGTCGGCGCACACGGTCACGTCATCGGTGTCGACGTGAGCGAAAGCATGCTGGCGCTGGCTCGATCCCGGGCTGTCGTGCCGGGCGGGGCCAAGGTCGACCTGCGACCCGCGGCGGCGGATCGCTTGCCGTGCGCCGATGCGAGCGTCGACGTGGCAGTGTCGACGCAGGTCCTGGAATACGTCGTGGACGTGGCAGGCGCGCTCGCCGAGATCCACCGGGTGCTCGTGCCGGGCGGGCGCGTCGCGGTGCTGGACACCGACTGGGACTCCCTCGTGTGGCACTGCACCGATCGGCCACGGATGGCCCGGATGCTCGCGGCATGGGATCAGCATCTCGCTGATCCGCACCTCCCCCGCACCCTTCTCCCGGCGTTGCGCCGGGCTGGTTTCGAGACGTCCCCACCACTTGTCATACCGCTCCTCAACGTCGGCTACCGGCGCGACACATACAGCGCCGGTCTGATCGACATCGTCGCCTCGTACGTCGTCGGGCGCAACGGACTGACCGATGACGAGGTCGCCGCCTGGTCGAACGACCTGCGTCGACTCGGCGACGACTATTTCTGCAGCCTGAACAGGTACCTCTTCACCGCCACGAAGCCTTCCTGAGACGGGGATTGCGCCTCCGGCCGGGGCAACCGGCAAGGGCTCGGCACGGGTTGGCTTCCGAAAGGAAGGGAGGGATCCCCATACGCGCAGTGACACCCTGGTGCGCTACCCACACATGGCAAATGCCCAAGCAAAAGGACCTTGGCGCTCCAGATCGGACACAACCGATCTGCGCGCGGGCTCCCGAGCAGATCGACCAGCTGGCCCGGATCGTCGACGACCTCGACATGGACGTCTTCGCCTTCGGCATCACGACGGACTTCCGCACGAAGCTCTTCCCCGGCTCGCAGCGGCTGATCGAGCTGGCGGACCGGCTGGAGCAGCTCCAGGTGGAGGCCCTCTGCTGGTGCGGGGCCCGCGCCACGCACAACGCCCGCACGGTGGGAGGGGAGATGGTCGTGGAAGGCGCCCAGGTGGTGGTCGGTGACGTGAACCGCCCGGCGGAGGAGATCGGCTACGAGGTTCTCTGCCGCCGCCATCACCGCCACCGCATGACCTCGGCCGCGGCCCACGCCGGCGCACTCTCCCCGGACGTCCTCCCGGTCAACCACGCCTGACCGTCTTCTTCCATGCCGGCGGCCGAGTTACCGGAGACCGTGACTGTCGAGACGGTGGATGAGGCCGGGCCGGCTCCGGTAGGTGTCGCGCAGGAGCCCCAGACGCTGCTGGAAATCGACACCGTGTCCGGCGTGAGCGCAGGCATCGCGCAGGTCACGAAGGAGGGCGACAGCCGCGTCGTAGGCACTGGTCTTCTTGGAGGCGATGTGTGCTTCGGCCTGGTTCCAGATGACGTCCGCTTCGGCGGCGAGTGCGGTCAGGCGCGTGGCGCGGGCTCGCAACCGGTCGCGTTCGGCGTGCCCGTGGCGCTCGGCGCGGCGGGTGTGCGCCGCATCCAGCAGCCGGGCGGCGGTCCGGCGACCGGGTGCGGTCGCCGGGGCGCAAGTTTCCCGCAGACGGTGCACGAGTTCGCTGTGCAAGTGGGGTTCCGGGCCGAGGGCGAGGCGCACCAGTAGGGCGTCCTTCTCGTCGTCCGGGAGGGCGGAGACGAGTCGCGCGAGCTCCTTCCGTGTCAGACGGGCCGCGGGTTCCGGCGCCGCGGTGCTGCTCTGTGCGGCGACAGTGAGCAGGTCGGTGTCGACGCGCAGGAAGTCCGCGAGCGCGCTTTGCGGAGCCGTGAGTTCGCCCAGGCCGGCGGGGACGGGAGGCTCCAGGGAGGACTGGTACTCCTCTTCGTCGTCGTCCTCGGCTTCCCGGGCAGAGAGGGCGGAGAGCCACGCCAGATAGAGGGGCCGCATATCGCCGGTGGCGAGTTCCTCGCGTACTCCGATGACCGAGGCCAGGGAATCGTCGGCTCCCTCGACCCAGTCGCCGCCCTCGTCCTCGCTGGTCAGGTCGAGGAGAAGGTGGGTTCGGGTGGCCCAGGTTTCGACGTGGTGGCAGAGACCGTACGGTTGGACGCTGCGCAGGGCCAGGCGCTGTAGAGGCAGGCGAAGCATCAGCCGGCGTGTGCCCCAGCTGGCGACGTACAGATGGGCGTCGAAGTACCGCTCCACCAGGGTTCGCGGATTCCCCCGCAGGTCGCCCCAGTGGTATTCGTTGGTGAAGCTGGTGGCGGTGATCCTGGCACGGCTGGAGACGCTCCGCAGTGCTTCCCGCTGGTCGCCGCTCAGCGGCCGGTCGAGGGCCTGAAACTCGTAGTACTGGTACTCGCTCACCGGAAGCACCCTACTGCTGACGGTGGTGCGAGAGGGTAGGTTCGGCGAGGCGGCGAGGGCACGGAACGGAGCGGTTGTGGACGAGTCTCATGGAAAGACAGTGGGACAGGTGCGGGAGTTGGTCGGGTGGATCGGCGCCGGACGGAAATTGACGCAGACCGGCCGCATCACTCTCGCGGACGCCCGGACCTTGGTGGAGCTGCTGGGCACCGGCGACCAGATGGACCCGGTGATCGGTGACCGGAGGTTCAAGACGAAGTCCAGCGAGGAGCTGTACCACCTCAACCTGCTGGCGGAATGGGCCAAGGCCGCCCGACTGCTGAGGGTTGCCGGTGGCCGTCTGCTCCCGGTGAAGAAGAACGCCCGGCTGCTCGACCGGCCCGACGGCCTGTGGAACGCCCTCTTCGAAGCGGTACCGCGCATCGGGAGTGCCGTACTGGTCTCGGGGTGGCTTGAGTCGGTCTTCTCCCAGGAGTATGCCGCCGGCCTGCGGACGCTGCTGCATCGGCTGTACGCGGCTCGCGGCCCGGTCGCCGGCGACGCACTGCGCAGAGCGGTGTGGCAGGCGGTGACCGCTCCCTACATTCTCGACGATGTGCCGCCCGAGCGGCTGTGGGCCTGGCGCGGTAGCAACGACCGTGACGTGCGGCTGTTGCTCGAAGCCCTCGCGGCCCTCGGGGCCGTCCGAAGCGATGACGACACCGTGGAGCTGACCGGTCAGGGCAGGCGGGCCGTGGCCGCCGAGGCGGACCGGAGCTATCCCGTCTGCGTAGCCGGTTCCGGCGCCTGCCCTCCTGAGGACTGCGGAGGCGCCGGGGCCTATGAAGACCTCAAGCGGACGCTCGCCGATCCGACGCGGACGGAGCACGCCGACCTCGTGCGGTGGCTTGGCCTTGACTCCGGGGTGGGGTTCGACCCGGCCCGGTTCACCCCCGGCGAAGCCAATGACAGACTCCAGCAGATGTGACCCACCCGTCCCGGGGGCAACCCCCGGCTCGCAGCGGCTGATCGAGCTGGCGGACCGGATCGAGCAGCTCCAGGTCGAGGCCTTGTGCTGGTGCGGCGCCCGCGCCACCCACAACGCCCGAACGATAGACGGCGAGATGGTGGTCGGGGCGCCCAGGTCGTGGTCGGCGACGTGAACCGCCCGGCGGGGGAGATCGGCTACGAGGTCCTGTGCCGCCGCCACCACCGCAAGCGCATGACCTCGGCGTCCGCCCACGCCGGCGCCCTCTCCCCGGACGTCCTCCCGGTCAACCACGTCTGAACCTCTCTACTTTCTTTGCAACGTGTCCGTCCCGTGGTCGTCTCTGGGAACGAGCACCTCTGGCGCACTCAGCCGCTGAACCGAGCCACAGTCTCGGGGAATACCCGTGCTTGTCCTGCGGTGTACTCGTCTGGCCTGTGGGGGCCAGGACGGCATACGCGCCGCGTGAACTGAGGGCAGGGTGCCGTCGCTGCGGTAGTTCCGTACGTCCGCTACCACTCGACCACCTGGTCTCCGCCCGCCGACCCGAGATGACGGTGACCGGGCCCCGGTTCCCCCGGCGAACCTGAAACGCCGCGCGGGCCACGTACCGCAGTCCCGCCCCTGCAGCCGCCCGCCGCGAGCGCGCCGGTCCGGCGATACACGCCCTCGTGTATCGGGTGAGTACGGGCTGTGGATCGCCCGTTCCTAATGTTCGGTTCATGCCCCGGTCGCACACGGAGGGGGCGGAATCGGACAGGGAAGGGACGCGAGATGCAGACGGTGGAGCGGGACGCGACGAGCGCGGAGACACCCCCCGGAGGGAACGGGGTCCGGGCAGTGCCGGACGTCCACCTGAGCGAGGCACACCTGGCCGCGGCACGGGCCGTGCTGGACGAAGCGGTGGGCCGGGACAACGTCCGGCTCGCCTTCGTCAGCGGATCGCTGGCCGCGGGCCTGGGCCACGGCCTGTCGGACGTCGACCTCTACGTGGTGACGACCGACGACGCCCCGCGCCCCGAAGTGTCGTACGAACGCGACGGGTTCGTCGTACAGCTGACGCCGGTGTCACACGCGGAACTCGACCGCATCGTGCGGATCTGCCGCGGCTACACCGACACCGCGACCGACCGGTGGCAGACGGGTCTGAGTGATGTGGAGCTCCAGCGCGCCGTGCGGTTCTCGATCGGCACCGTGCTGGCCGACAACGGCAGCGGGGTGCCGGAAGCCGCGCAGGCCCGGCTGACGGTCCGGCGGGTCCTCATGAACCGCAGCGCCTACCAGCTCAACAGCTACGCCGAGGACGCGTTGGGGGCACTGCAGGTGGGCGACACGCTCACCGCGCTGCAAACCTCGCTGATCGCGGTGGAGCTCTCTCTGGAGTGCGTCCTGAGCGGCGTGGGCGACGTGTACCTGGGCCGCAAGTTTCACCTGCGGCGCGCTGCCCGCTCCGCAGCGCTGCGTGAGGTACTGAACGACGTGTGGGAGTCCCTGCGCCAGCCCGCCGACCTGGGATGCGCGCAGACCGCCCGGCAGATCGTGGTCCGCCGACTGCTGCTGGTCTCGCACCTCGTGGCCCACGCCCTCCTCGGTGGTTGGGAGGCCCCGCTCGAACGGGTTCCCGGGTTCGCCGACCGCCGTGCCGAGGGCGGTCCGGTGCGCAGCCCTTGGGTGACCCCCGTTCGCTTCTCCGACTCGTGGGGGATGTCGGGCCCGGACATCGGCTACCGCGTGACGGAGGCCATGGTGCGCGTGTGGGCGGCCCTGGACGGGCGCCCCCGCGAAGAGCTGTCCACCGCGGCGCAGGACACGTTCCTCCAGGACGTTCCCCAAGAACTTCTCGACGCCGCGGTGACGCGGCTCGTCGAGAGCGGTGCCGCCGTACCCGATGGCGCACCGATCCGGATCGAGAACAAGGAAGGAGGTGTCCGACTGTGAAGAACCAGCTCGAGATCGTCGTCGACAAGTCGTACGCGGCGCACCGCGTCACCTGAGGTCCCTGACGCACCACGCGTCCGAGGTCGCACACCCGCCGGGACCGGCCCCGTGCCGGTCCCGGCGGGAAGCCCGCGCACGGCACCCCAGCACCGAAGAAGAGGAGGAAGTGCGCATGCCCCCGCACATGTCCGTGCCGACCACCGCGCCGACAACCGTGCCGGCACCCGGTACGACGCCCCGCGCCCGCGACTGGCCGCGGCTGACCACCGTGCCGGAGAAGATCCACTACTACATCGACGACCTAGCCTTCCGGGACGGATGGGCGACCGCCCGCAAGGCTCTCGGCGACCAGTGGGCAACGGCCCTCCAACGGACCGCACTGCTCACCCTGCGGCCCGACGGCATCGCGCACGAAGCCCTCGACGGCACTCTGGCCTTCCTCGCCGGCCAGGGGTTCGACGTCATTGCCGCGCACTCCGTGCGCTACGGGGCGAACCGGGCCCGCGAACTGTGGCGCTACCAGTGGAACGCGGCCACCGCCGACCGCCTCGCGGTGACCCGCGAGGTGCTGGACGCGGGCGACGGGCTGCTGATCGTGTGCTTCGCCGCCGGACCTCTGACCACGCCCGCGAGCTCGCTGTTCGCCCGGACCAAGGGCTCCGCCCTGCCCGAGGCACGCCTTCCCGGCGACCTGCGGACCCTCCTGGGCGCTCCCAACCGCGTGCTCACCCTGGTGCACGCCGCCGACGAACCCGCCGACGTGCTGCGCGAGCTGCCCATCGTCCTGTCCCGCACCGACCAGGCCGCGACCTGGCGCGCCGTCCGCGCAGCCGACGACGCCCGGCGCGCCGGGCGGCCGCCGCGGACCGTGCGTCCCGTGGGGCCCCCGGCCCGGGGGCCGCTGCCCGAGCTGCCGGCCGCCGTACGCACCCTGCTCCGCCACACCACGGAGCACCACCACTGCGCGGCCCGACGGCTGGGCGCCCTGCTGGACGCGCTGGTCCGCACCCCCCACGACGCCCCGCAGCACTGGCGGGAACACGGCATCGACTGGGAGCTCTGGGCCACCGCGCTCCACTCCTGCGGAGCCGACCACCGGAGCTGGGAGTCGCTGGTGGTGGCGAGCCACGCCGTGGTGTCCAACCTCGCGGCGGACTCCCTGATCCGGGGAGCCGGCCGGAGCCGGTGGCTGAACGGGGAAGGAGACTTCGTTGCTGCCTGAGCCGAGCGGCGCCCGTGCCGTACTCCTGTCCGACCCCCCGCGCCCGGTCCTCGTTCCCGACGCCGGGTCGCTCGAACGGAGCGTTCACGACGCGGCCGCGGCCGACCGGATGCGACTGCCCCTCAACGCCAACGAGAACGGCCTGACCGCACGTACCGCGCGCGTCCTGGCCACTCCGCTGGGCCAGCGGTACCTGATGGACGTCGAACGCGAGGTCTGCGTCTTCGGGCGCAACGCCGCCTTCGCCGGGATGCCCGCAGTGGGTGGCCCCGTGAAGGCCGGACGCGACGCGCTGCGGCGGATGCTGGGCGCGGACCGGGTCACGCTGGACTGCCTGTCCGGCGTGCACGCCATGACCAGCGTGGTGCTCGCCGCCACCCGGCCCGGAGACACCGTGATGACGGTCCCCTCCGATCAGGGGGGCCACCACTCGACGGTGCCGATCCTGGCCAGTGCCGGACGCCGCCACGCGGTCACCCGCTACGACCGGGCGGCCGGCGCCTTCGACGTGGCCGGTACCGCCAGGGCCGCCGCGCAGGAGGGCGTCACGGCGCTGTACCTGGACACCTCGGTGCTGGTGGAACCGGTTCCGGTACGGGCGCTGCGGGCCGCGCTCCCGCCGCACGTCACGATCGTGGTGGACGCCAGCCACCTGCTCGGTCTCGTCCTCGGGGGAGCCTGCCCCAACCCCCTGGACGAGGGCGCCGACATCCTGTGCGGCAGCACCCACAAGACGTTCCCCGGACCGCAGAAGGGCATCGTCGCGGTGCGGGACGGCCGGCGGTTCGGTGCCGCCATGGACCTCATCGAGGGCGCCTTGGTGTCGTCCGTACACACCGCGTCGACGTTGGCGCTCGCGATCGCGCTGGTGGAGTTCGAGGAGGGGGCTGGCCGTGCGCACCACCGCGGGGGGCCGGTTCTCGCGCACGCACCAGGTGCACTGCCGCATCGAGGACGACCGCGCCACCGCCTTGCACCGGTGCCTGGCCAACGGCATCACCACCAGTGTGAGCGGCGCCCTCGGCGACCACCGCTTCCTGCGCCTCGGAGTGCAGGAAGTCACCCTGCGCGGCATGCGCGAGGACGCCATGGAAGACCTTGCCCGACTGATACGCACCGCACTGGACGGCGGCGACTGCCGCGCGGACGTCGAACGGACCGTGCGGCGGTTCCCGGCAGCGACTTACGGAGCATCATGAGCACCACCGTGACCCTGGGCGGTACCGACACCCTCGGCACCGCCGCATACGGAGCGTTCCGCTCCTACCTCGACTCCACGTACGGGATCAAGGCCGAGCGGACCGTCGCCGGGCTCTCCGTGGGATATCCCACCGCCCGCGCGCTGGACCTGCCGCACGCGGCACTCTCCACCCTCGCCCCGTTCAGGGACGGCCAGGCCGTCCCGCGGCCCGGCTACGGCTGGGAGCAGGGGTCGGCCGAACTCCGTGCCGACCTGCTGGAACTGGAGAACCTGCGCACCGGATTCGGCTACCGGCCCGAGAACATCGCGGTCTGCGCGGGTGCCACGTACGCGGTGAACCGGGTGGTGGAGCACATCTTCGAGACCTCCGGACCCGGTCACGTGCTGGCGATCGCACCGACCTTCTACCGGATGCTGGGCCGTCTGGTGCAACGCGGCGAGCTGCGTTCGGTCATCGGCGGCCCCGAGGACGGCTACGTACCCGACCCGGTGCGGATCGAGGCCGCGCTGACCGCGGAAACCCGGGCGCTATTCCTGGTCAACCCCTCCAACCCGTTCTTCCAGTACTACGGGGACGACTGGCTGACCGAGGTGGTGGCGCTCGCGGGTCGGCACGGCGTGCCGGTCGTGGTCGACGAATCCGGCGACGTCTTCCCGCGTGACGGCCGCTTCCACCGCAACCCGCCCGCGCTCGGCGCCGACCACGTCATCCGGATCGTCACCGCCTCCAAGCGGTACCTGATGGCGGAGTACCGCCTGGGCTACGTCCTCGCGTCGGCCCGCGTCATGGGCTCCAAGCTCCACGGCCTGGTGCGGACCCTGGGCGACGACATGGGCAACCCGCCGCTGGCCGGGAACACCCTGTGGTCGCACCTGGTGCGGCACGAGGCGCTGCACGACAGGGGCGGGTCCTGCCCGGAGCCCGGGTGCGACGAGGCCGAGGTGTGGCGGCGCAACCGGAGCTGGCTGGCCGACCGGGCGGCCCAGGTCGCCGAGTTCTGCGCCCGCAACGCGGACCTGGTCGACCAGATTCCCGCGGACTGCAACTACAACACCACGGTCAAGCTGCACGCTCCCGGATTCGCCACCGACCTCGCCCTGCAGGAAGAGCTGCTGCAAGGCCACGGCGTCGCCCTGTGCCCCGGCTCGGGTTTCGGACTGCCCGCCGCAACCCTGCACTTCCGTATCACCCACGCCATCGACGAGGGCGAACTGACCACCGGACTCCGCGGGCTGGAGTCCTTCTTGCGAAAGGAACGCACGTCGTGACCAGTGAGCTGCTTCAGCTGCACACCCAGGTCAGCACCGAGCTGCAGACCCCGTTCGGAGGCTTCACCGTCTCGGTGCCACCGGGGGAGCCCGGCCTGTCCGACCGGACGTGCGTGGCCCTGCACCGCGGGCCCCTGGACCAGCCGGGCACCCTGGTGCGGATCCACTCCGCCTGTCTGTTCAGCGAGACCTTCTCCTCGATGGACTGCGACTGCGCCGACCAGCTGCGCAGCTCGATGGAGCTGATCGCCCGCGAGGGGCGCGGCGTGATCGTCTACCAGTACCAGGAGGGCCGGGGCCAGGGCCTGGAGGCGAAGATCCGCGGCATGGCGGTGATGGACCGGCAGAACCTGACCACCGCCGGTGGGTGGAACGGTCCACTTCGAGGGTCTGGCGCAACCGCCAGGCGTACGTGCGGAGATTGGCCAGAGCGGAATCGGGGGCATCGTCTCCCCAGATGGCCCCGATCAGCTCGTGGGCCGCCGCGCCGCGCCCCGAACGCAGGAGCAGCGCGCACAAGAGGGCTTGCTGCTGAGGTGAATTGCCCCCGGCCGGAATGCCGTCGCGCTCGATCCGAACCTCACCGAGGAGAGTGAAATAGAGCTCTTCCACGACACCACCACTATTCCGTATCGCGAGCCGAGGACCCTGCACGGAAGGATTACGGATGCCCTGACGGGAGGTGGCGACTGCGATGATCGAACTGAGTTACGTAGATTAACCGATCGGCGGAAGAAGCCGAGCATCTCCACCGCACCCCCGCCGAGCAGGGAAGACGCTGCTCCCGGGCTCGATGATCGGGGCATGGACAGGAGTCCCGGACGGCCTGGGCGGAGCACGGGGACGCTTCTGAACTTCCCCGCGAGCGAGATGCCGCGGGCCGGGGTCTGGTCAAAGTCCGCCCGGTTGAGCAAAGATCGCGTCCGCACCGCGCCACTTACGAATCTTCGGTACATCACATCCATCACAGGAGGATGTTCATGCTCCGCCGTTCCCCTCGCGGCCTGACCGCTGCCGCCACCGCCGCCGTCGCACTGTTCACCCTGGCCGGACCGGCCTCGGCGTCCGGGCCCGCCCCCGCCGCCGCACCCCTGCCTCAGGGCCGCGTCTTCATGGTCAACCCCGTGCAGTCCTCGGGCGATCAGACGCTCACCGATGCCAAGGACGCCGTTGACGCCGTGCCCGCCTCGGCCTACACCACGGCCGCCTTGCGCAACCTGGACGGCAGCGGCGGGCTCTCCGGGAAGTGGGCGTACGTCAGATCGGAGACGGGTGCCTCCGCGAAGGTCGCGGAGGCGGCCGGGTACAACCGCTCCGACGACCAGTTCGAGCAGGTCATGGCCTACTTCTGGGTCAACGAGGCGCAGGAGTACCTGCAGGGCTTGGGCTTTGGCAGCGAGCTCCCCGGGGCCAACGACAGGGCCCAGCCGGTCCGCCTCAATCAATACGGCGCCGACAACTCCTTCTTCACCGACAAGAAGGCCGAGATCCGCTTCGGCAAGGGAAGCGTCGACGACGCCGAGGACGCCGAGGTGATCGTCCACGAGTACGGACACGCGGTGCACAACGCGCAGGTCCCCGGCTTCGGCACCTCCCCGGAGGCCGGCGCGATAGGCGAGGCCTTCGGCGACTACCTGGCCGTCGAGGTCGGTGCCCACGCGGACGCCGTCTACGGCTGGCCGCGGAAGGCGGACCTGGCGTGCGTCGCCGACTGGGATTCGGTCTCCTACAGCGCCGCCCCGCACTGCCTGCGCCGGATCGACGGGACCAAGGTGTACGCGGACAAGGTGGGCGAGGTCCACGCGGACGGTGAGATCTGGTCCCGCGCCCTCTTCGACATCCGGGGTGCCCTGGGGGCCCGCGCCGCCGACCGCGTCATCGTGAACGCGCAGTTCGGCTTCGCGCCCGGCACGAGCTTCCAGGACGCGGCGCTGACGACGATCGCCACCGCTCAGCGCATGTACGGCGGAACCGCGGCGGACGCCGTCCGCGCCGCCTTCAAGGCCCGTCAGATCCCCGGCGTTTGACCGGTGTCCGCTTGGTCCCGGATGTCAACTGGCCCGGGGCCAAGCGGAATGTTCCGTTTTTGACCGTTGAGCGGACACGAAAGTCCTCTCTCCGGACAACAACAGGTAAATTCTTGTTGCATACCTGTCAAACACTCGCTCCTTCCTGGCAATCTCGCAGCCGCCCCCACGGCAACGAAGGAGAACGAGTGATCCGCCACATCTCTTCATCCCCCACCTCCCGCAGCCGGACCCGTGTGCTGCGCACCGCTGCTGTCGTCGCATCGGCGGCGATGGTCGTGCTCGCCGTCCAGAGCGGTTCCGCCAACGCGGCGGCCGAGCGCGAGGCGGGAGCCACCGCCCTCACGCTGTCGACCACCGCACGCGCCCAGGCGATCTCCGCCGCGCAGACCGAAGCGGCCGGCACCGCGCGCGCCATCGGCCTCTCCGACCAGGAACGGCTCGTCGCCCGCGATGTGATCAAGGACGCCGACGGCACGGTCCACACCCGCTACGAGCGCACCTACGCCGGCCTGCCCGTCCTCGGCGGCGACCTGGTCGTCCATCAGAAGAAGGACGGCAGCCGGAAGGCCACCAAGGGCACCGAGGCGCGAATAGCCCCGTCCGCCGCCCGCTCCCCGAAGGCCGCGCCCGCCGGCTCCCGCCAGGTGGTCTGGGCCGCGTCCGGCACCCCGGTCTTCGCCTACGAGGCCGTCGTCACCGGCACCCAGCCCGACGGCACCCCCAGTGAGCGCCACGTCATCACCGACGCCGCCACCGGCGCGGAGATCTACTCGTACGAGGCCATCGACACCGGCACCGGCACCAGCGAGTACTCCGGCCCCGTCACGCTCGGCACCACCCTGAGCGGATCGACGTACAGCCTGGCCGACGCGGGCCGCGGCGGCCACAAGACCTACGACCTGAACGGCGCGACGTCCACCGCGACCGGCACGCTCTTCACCGACGCCGACGACAAGTGGGGTGACGGTTCACCGACGAACCGCCAGACCGCCGCCGTCGACGCCCATTACGGCGCTGCCGTGACCTGGGACTTCTATCGGGCCGAGCTCGGCCGCAACGGCATCGCCGGTGACGGCAAGGCCGCGTATTCCCGTGTCCACTACGGCAATGCCTACGTCAACGCCTTCTGGTCCGACAGCTGCTTCTGCATGACGTACGGCGACGGCGCCAACAACCTCAAGCCGCTGACCTCACTGGACGTCGCGGGCCACGAGATGAGCCACGGCCTGACCGCCGCCACCGCCAAGCTGAACTACAGCCGCGAGTCCGGCGGCCTCAACGAGGCCACCAGCGACATCTTCGGCACCTCGGTGGAGTTCTTCGCGAACAACTCCTCCGACATCGGTGACTACCTCATCGGCGAGAAGATCGACATCCGCGGCAACGGCACCCCGCTGCGCTACATGGACAAGCCCAGCAAGGACGGAGCCTCCGCCGACTACTGGTCGAAGACCGTCGGCCGGCTCGACGTGCACAACTCCTCGGGCGTCGCCAACCACTTCTTCTACCTGCTCTCCGAGGGCAGTGGCGCGAAGACCATCAACGGCGTGTCCTACAGCTCGCCCACCTACGACGGCTCCACCGTCACCGGGATCGGGCGGACCAAGGCCTACAAGATCTGGTACAAGGCGCTCTCGACCTACATGACGTCGACCACCGACTATGCGGGGGCGCGCACCGCGACCCTGCAGGCGACGGCCGACCTGTACGGCTCGACCGGCACCGAATACCAGCAGGTGGCGGCCGCGTGGAAGGGCGTCAACGTCAACTGACGCGCTGACAGGTACCCGAAACGCAGGCAGGGGGCCTGATCCGCTGAGTGGATCAGGCCCTCGCCCCGACGGAACGAACGAAGGCCATCCAGCTCTCCGTGGACCGTTGCCAGGTCGGTGCGGGTGTACAAGGTGTGGGAGTGCTCGAGGCCGAGCACGGACTCGGGCGCCGCGATGACGTGGCGGCGCAACTCCTCGGCCTCCTGCCATCCGTGCAGCCGGAGCAGGACCGTCGCCCGCAGGTGACGGGCCGCGAGGGTCCGGGAATGCTCTGGCCCGAACACCTCCCCGGCGGCCAGGGCTGTTTCCCGGTCGAGGGGCTCCGCCTCGTTCCCATCGCTCCTCGCCGGCCACGGCCCAGGCATGGGCGAGGCGGCTGAGCACGGTGTCTCCAGCTCGGCCGGGGAGGCACCGCGATCCGCCGCGATACCGATCGGTTACGGCGGGCTCGTCACGGGCGGTCCGCGCCGTCCTGATGCTGGTGGCGGCCGGCAAGGGGGGCGCCCTCACTGCCCCGCCCGCGCAGCCACTCGTACTCCGGCCGCTTGCCGATGGCGGGTCAGACCGTGGGGGCGCCCAGGGTCCACAGGTGCTTCTCCGCCCAGGCGCCCACGATGGCCACGTCGGGGTCCTGGCGCCGTATCCCGGCGAACCGGTCCGCGAGGAGCTGGAGCCGGGCGGTCATCGGCAGCTGGGCCAGGACCGGCGGCAGGTCCTCCGTGCCGTCGGCGAGGGTGCTGACGGTGATGCCCTCCAGGCGCGCGGCCTCGCCGAGCGCGGCGACCAGCCCGTCCGGGTCCCGCGCGGGCTCCAGCAGGACCAGCCCGTCGGAGGTGCCGAACGGGACCGCCGAGCCGTGGAGGTAGTTCTCCGCTTCGAAGCCCTCCGCGAGGGTCCGCGACGCCTCTCGGATCTTGAGGGCGCCCTCGCGTGCCGTGACGCCCCACGGGCCGGCACCGATCACGGCCAGGGAGCGGGCCGGGAAGGCGATCTCGTCGATCCCCGGGCCGGCCACCGCCGCCCGTACCGCCTCGGCCGTACGCCGCAGGGCCTGGGGGCCGTACTCCTCGGCACCCAGACGGGCGGCGATGCCGGCGAGGACGGCGAGCGCGGCGGTGTAACTGGCGGTGTACGTCTCGGATCGTTCGCGCTCGACGGTCTCGACGGCATCGGGCCAGCCGGACCCGTTGCCGGTGACGGAGACGACCGGCACTCCGGCGGCCAGGGCCTGTTCCCGGCAGGTGAGGGCGAAGGCGGTCTCGGCGGTGTGGGTGATCACCACCATGGCGTCACCCTTTCGCAGCGGTGCCCCCCAGCGGGCGAACTGGGCGGCGGAGGACCAGCGGGCGTCGATCCCGGCGTGGCCGAGCATCATGGCGCCGAGTTCGGCGGCGTGCTGGCTGGTGCCGGTGCCGATGAGCAGGACGCGCCGCGCTCCGGCCAGCCTCTCCGCGGGACCGGACAGGTCGGTGTCGGCCAGCCGTGTGAGGGCGTCGGCCTGGGTACGGATCACGTCGGACAGGGCGGTCGTCGAGGTCACGTCGGTTCACTTCTCTCTCGTGGAAACGCGGAATGAGCAGCAAGGGAGGGGCGGTTCAGGCTCGGCGGGCCGTGATGATCAGGTGCGGCGCGTGCACGTGGAAGGGGCTCAGGTCGTAGTCGCCGTACACGTCGGTGACCTGGAATCCGGCCCGGTCCAGCAGCCGGCACAGCTCGTGCGCGCTGTAGACCCGGTAGTCGGCGGTTGCGGAGCGTTCCGGGGCGGTGCCCGCGGTGCGGATGTGCCAGCGGATCCGGCTGGTGAGCGGCGAGAAGCGCTCCTCGTACAGATGGGTGACCGGCCCGTCGACCTCGAAGTTACGGACGATGAACTCGCCCGGCCCGACACCGAATGACTCACCGCTCTGGCTGAGGAACCAGTCGCGGTTCATCACGTCGATGAGCAGCCTGCCGCCGGGGGAGAGAACGCCACGGACCTGTTCGAGGACGGCGAGGTCCGCCTCTTCGGTGTCGAAGAAGCCGAAGCTGGTGTGCAGGCTCACCACCGCGTCGAAACCGCCCTGCGGCAGGGGGCCGAGGTCGCGCATGTCCGCGCGGACGAACCGTGCGGTGCTGCCCGCCGCGAGGGCCCGGGCCCGCGCCCGCTCCAGGTAGGGCTCCATCAGGTCGACGCCGGTGACGGTGTAGCCCGCCGCGGCGAGCGGAACGCTGTGGCGTCCCGTACCGCAGGCCAGATCGAGCAGGCTCGCGCCCGCCGGAAGCCGCAGGGCGTCGGTGACGCACCGGACCATGGCGTCGGTGGTCCGGGTGTCGCGCAGTTCGAGGTCGGAGTCGGTGTAGATGTCGGTGAAGAAGTCGGTGATCCAGTCCGCTGCGGCCGTGTCAGGCACGGGTTTCCTCCTTGAGATCGGGGGGCTCCACGGGGTCGGGGAGCTCGGGAAGCTCGGAGTCCTCCGGGGGAGCCTCGATGGTCAGCCCGGCAGGCGGTACGACGTCCGTCCGGGTGCCGAGGAGCGCCGGGGCACCGGGCCCGAGCCACTCCAGCGAGGCGTGCACGCCGTCCCCGGCGTAGTCGACGAACCTCAGCCGCCCGGCCGGCGGCAGGCCGGGCAGTGCGGACAGATCACCGGTGGCGGTGAACTCTGCCTCACCGCGTTCGGTCTCCACCAGGGGTACCCCGCGTGCCGCGGGCCGCTCGGGATCGAAGCCCGTCGGGCCCGCCTCGGTCCGGACCCATCGGGAGAGGCGTACGGAGCCCTGGGGCAGCGCCTCGACGGCCAGCCACCGGCCGGCCCGCGGGCCGTCCAGGAGGTACTCGGCCCAGCGCTGGGTACCGCCGTCCACCTGCACGGCGGTGCGCACGGTGTGCGGTGTCCCCGCGATCCACAGGCGGGTGCCGGGCCGCAGACGCAGCAGCGGGTGCTCGGCCGGGATCGAGGGCGGGTCGGCGGCGGCCATCAGAACACGAGCTCGGTGCCGGAACGGGGCTCGGGCTTCCACGGTGCGCCGTGTGCCTCGTCCGGCGGGATCGGTATGCCGTGCAGCAGGGCGGCGTTGTGGTAGGCGGGGGTCTCCCCGGCGGTGAAGTAGTCGAGCATCATCGTCCATTTCTCGATTCCCGGGGGGAGGCTCGCTCCGGTCAGCGGCTCCGGGTCGGCGTACAGCGAGTTCACGGTCACGTCGATGTGGTAGAGCGACCCGTAGCGTTCCGGGTCGGAGTCCGGAGGGACGTAGCCGGGGCGGCGGGGGCTGTCGAGCGGTTCGTTGCTCCCCCCGGGTCGCACGTGCCAGGTGCTGCGCAGCCTGTCCGGGTGCCCGATGCCGCCGTTGCCGACGGATCGGCGAGCGGTGTCGCGGGAGCGGCGGACCGCTGCGCCACGGTTGGGGAACTGGCCGGTGTCGTAGCTCGCCGAGGTGTGGTGGCCCACGGCGTTGATGTTGAGCAGGACACCGCCCGGGACGCGGTGGTCGTGTGTCCTGGTCAGGTGCGCGCCGGTGAAGAAGGTGGTCATGCTGGCCGCGTACAGCTCCAGCGCTCCGTCCGGCCGGCGCAACGGGATGCCGTCGAGACAGATGGTGTCGGCCTCCAACGGCGCCCACTCGGGCAGGTACAGGCCGGTCAGGATCAGCATGACGTCGACGAGTTCGGGGCCGGCCGGTGTGTGGGCGAGCCGTGCGCTGTTGAACATCACTTGGAGGCTGCTGGTAAGGCCCTCGGTGGCCCGCCGTTTCCAGGCGGCGCGCGCCTCCTGGAGCCGTTGCCAGACGTGGCCGGCGCCCCGGTCGAGGTCGGTGTCGTCGATCCAGCAGACGTCGAGCGCCGGGTGGGCGTTCGCGCGGGCGGCGACCTTGGCGAAGACGCACGGCTGGTGGCGGCCGAACCAGAGCATCAGCGCGGCCTTCTTCTCGTCCACGGCGGCGTCGGAGAGCAGCACTTGGTGTGCGTGATCGATGTCCTCGCCGTAGCCCTCCGGGCGCTCGGACCGTGGCAGACGAGCCAGTGCCGTGAGCAGCGGGTCGTCCGTCGGGTCGGCCGTGATGTCGTCCGTGATGTCGCCCGTCGGATGGTCTGCCGGGTCGTCCGAAGGGTGGTCCGAAGGGTGGTCCGTCGGGTCGCCCTGTGGATCGTCGTCCCGTGGGCAGTCCTGCGGGCGGGTGCCGTCGGGGCCCGGAAGGTGGGCTAGTGCAACCGCCACCGGGGATGCACCGTCGTCGTGCCGTCGATCGCGTCGCATACGTACTTCCCCCAAGCAGGAGCGTTCTTGAAGCCGTGGCCGGAATCGCCTCCGACCAGCCATACGTGTTCGTGTGCCGGATGCCGTCCGAGGACGAACTCCTCGTCCGCCGTGGCCGCGTAGCCGCACTCCTCCACCGAGGCCACCGGGAGCCCGGCCAGCGCGGGGAACCGTCGCCGCAGGTAGGCGGTGGTGCCGTCGGGCAGCGCCGGTGGCGGGCCCGCGCGGTGGCCGCCGGGAGGCGGCTCGGCCTCGAGGGGCGTCCCGACGTCCGGGACGACCTTGGCTCCCCGGCCGTCGAACGCTCCGATGCCGTACACGGCGTGGTTGCGGTCGATCCAGGCCGGGGCCGGTGCCAGAGCCGGTGTCAGAGCCGGCGCCGGAGCCGGTGTCGTGCGGGCGGCCGAATCCGCGGCCAGGTAGTAGGCGACCTGGGCCGTGGCGCGGGCCGAGGTCAGCCCCGGGTGGAGCGCGGGCAGGGCCGTCCCGACGGCCCAGACCACCGTGTCCGCCGTGCACGCCACTCCGTCGACGAGCACCGCACCTGCCGCCGGCGTCGCGGTGCCCCGTACGAACCGGCAGCCACGGCGCTCGGCCGACGCCGCGAGCGCCCGCACGGCCCGCCGGGCGCGGAGCACGCCGGAGGCGGGCTCGTGGAGGACGAAGTGAAGATCCGCCGTGCCCAGACCGGGGAACCGCCGCCGGGCCGATCCGGGGCTCAACCGCTCGGCGGGGATCCCGAGTTGCCGCAGGGCGGAGTGGGATTCCTCCTCCCACTCCGGTCCCGCCGTGCCGTCCGGCCCGGTGGAGGCGAGGCTGAGGACACCGCGGGTGACGAGCAGCTCCTCGCCGGCCTCCCGCTCCAGTTCCCGCCAGTACCGCACGGACTCCCAGGACAGGGCGGAGTACCAGGCCCGTGATCCGTAGGCGCAGCGCAGGATGCGGGACTCGGCGGCGGAGGGGCCGGTACGACCGGGTGGGTACCGGTCGACCACCGTGACCGACCGGCCCCGGCGGGCCAGCTCGCGGGCGGTCGACAGGCCGACCACCCCCGCCCCGATGACCAGGACGTCGTGCTGGACGTCGTGCTTGACGTCGTGCTTGACGGTGTCCCTCATGCGGCTGCGGTCCGGTCGGTCACGCGCCCATCACCTTGGCCTCCAGGTCGGAGGGGAGCGGCGTGAAGAAGGTGATCCCGGCAGTGGTGAGCCCGCCGGAGGGCAGGGTGCCCACGGGGCGGCGCGCGGGTTCGCCGGTGCGGCCGAGGGCCCGCCACAGGCGCGCGCCGAACTCCGGCATGACCGGCGTGGCGAGCTGGGCGAGCAGGTGGGCGGCCGCGGCCTCCGCGGCGAGCGCGGCGCCGGCCTCCGGCGAGCCGGGCCGGCTCTCGTACAACCGGCTGTGGGCCGCCGCGAAACCGCGCGCGGTCGTCACGATGTCGGTGAGGGTCCGGGCGGCGAGCTGGGGGGAGAAGCCTTCGGCCCCGTACGCGCGGTCACCCCGCTCGGCGAGGGCGGCGAGGTCCGCCAGCAGGCGGCGTTGCGCGGGTGTGGCCGGGAACGCCTCCGGTATCCGTCCGTCGAACTGGGTGGCCAGGCGGTCGAAGAGGCTCTGGAGCCACGGCTGCCAGCGGCCCGCGAGCTCTCCGTCGGCGAGCTGGCGGAACCGGGGCCAGGTGAAGTCGGTCCGTTCGTCCTCCGGCCGGTCGTGGGCGAGGACGAAGCGGGCGACGTCGGCGGGGAGATGGGTGAGCAAGTCGGACGCCCAGATGGCGTGCCGGCGGCTGGTGGAGAACTTGGCCGCTTCGAGCAGGTAGAACTCGTTGGTGACGAAGGAACTCGGCAGCCGCAGCGTCTCGTCGTACGCCATCATCAGCGCGGGGTGCAGCACGGTGTGGAAGTAGCCGTTGTCGAAGCCGAAGAACTGCACCAGTTCGGTGTCGGGATGGTTCCACACGCTCCGCCAGTCGGCGCTCTCGCCGCTCCCGGCGCCCAGGGCCTCGATGAAGGAGGCGAAGTAGCCGGGGACCATCTCGGCCCAGACGTAGATCCGCTGGTCCTCGAAGCCCTCGACGGGAACCGGCAGGCCCCAGTCGGTGGGGTGGCTGATGGGAATGTCCGGCAGCCCGTGCTCCAGCATGTTCTGGCACAGAGCCTGGAGTTGGGGGCTCATGGCGGTGCGCCGGTGGTAGGCGGTGAGCCGGTCGGCGTACTGGCCGAGGGGCAGTACCAGCCTCTCGTACTCCCGGTGGGACGGCTCGGCCCCGCACGTGGTGCAGTGCGGATCGACCAGGTCGGCGCAGACGTTGGGCCGGGCGCAGTGCTCACAGGAGTTGCCGTCGCTCGTACGCCCGCAGACCGGGCAGCCGCCGACGACGTACGCCTCGAAGAGGTACCGCTCACAGGTGTCGCAGTACAGGCACTGCTCGGTGCGCCGCTCAAGGCGCCCGCGCTCGAACAGGGTACGGATGAACGCGGACACCGTCTCCCGGTGCAACGCCGAGTGCTGGGGGCGGACGTAGGAGTCGACGGCGAAGCCGGCGGAGGCGAAGATCCCGGCGATCTCGTCCGCGAACCCCTGGGCCATTTCCAGCGGTTCGGCTCCCAGCGCCCGGGCCTTGGCCGGGACGTAGCTCTGGTGCACGTCCGAGCCGGTGGCGAAGACGCTGTGACGGCCGCGCAGCCGGCAGGCGCGTGCGTAGATGTCGGCACCGGAGTACGGGCCCGCGAGGTGCCCTAGGTGGAGGTCGCCGTTGGGGGTCGGTGGAGCCGCGGTGACGATGCTGAGCCCGGACATGCGCTGTTCACTCCTCAGAGTTCTATGTGGCCCTGGTCCGCGGGCCAGTAGATCGACAGGAAGACCAGGGGGTCGGTGCCTGCGGTGTTCCGGATGTGGTGCGGGCTGTGGCCGGGGATGAGCACGGCCATGCCGGGTGCGACCGATCGGCGCTCGTCGCCGATGACCATCTCCCCGCTGCCTTCCAGGATCAGGAAGACCTCGTTCTCCTCGTGCTCGTGCGGGTCGGTGACCCCGCCCGGCTCGACCACCGCGCGCCCGAAACCCCACGGGGCGAGCTCCTCGCCCCCCTGCGGGTAGATCTGCTGGTAGCGGATGCCGTACGCGTCGGTGAGCTCGGACTCGGTCATCGAGCGGATCAGCACTCGTCTCACCTCCAGGGCTAGGTTCCACGAAATGGGTTGCCAGGTGTGCTCTGGTTTGCTGATTGCGTTGTTACAGCCATGAATCCCCGCTGATTTCGTTGAGATCATGGTCTGGAGCCACGGGGCTGTCAAGGGGCCGGGGAGCAACGGTGCCACTCGCAACAGATGCCCCACGCGCCCCAGTTGCCCAGGAGGCCGTGGGAGCCCGTTCGAAAAAACGGGGGCGGCGCCGCCCGTACGAAACCCAGTTCGTCAGCACGGGACGGCTCGCGACGCACGTCTGGGTGGTACTTGCCCGCGCGGGGGCGTTCTGGCCGGTCGGGCCCGCGCGAGGGGCAAGAGTGTGGGTCATGATCATGGAACCCGATGCCAACTCCGAGCCCCCCGAAGCTCCTGGAACCCCTGCGGGCCCCGCGTCGGCGCCGTCCCACCGGCCCTCCCGCCGGACGGTCATCGCAGGCGCGGCCGCCGTCGCGGGCGGGGGCGCGCTGGCGGTCGCCGTCGGCTCCGCCCAGACCTCGCAGGCGGTCCCCGGCGCCGCGGTCACGGACTGGGGGACCTGCCTGACGATCGCCCGGGCCATCCTCGTAAGGGACGACGCGGACCAGCCGCTCGTGCCGCGCTACGCCGACATCCTCCTGAAGAACGGCCTGCCCCGCTCGCGCCGTTCCGGCAAGAAGGTGCTGATCGTCGGCGCCGGGCCGGCCGGCCTCACCGCCGCCCACCTCCTGCGCGAGGCCGGCCACCGGGTCACCGTCATCGAGGCCAACGCCAACCGGGTGGGTGGTCGGATCAAGACCTTCCGTACCGGCGGCCACGAGAACGCCGCCCAGCCCTTCGCCGACCCCAAGCAGTACGCCGAGGCCGGCGCGATGCGCATCCCCGACAGCCACCCGCTGGTCACCGGACTGATGGACGGCCTCGGCCTCAAGCGCCGGCGCTTCCACCTGGTCGACGTCGACGGAGCCGGCCGCCCCGCCTACCGCACGTGGATCCACGTCAACGGCATCCGCGTCCGCCGCGCCGACTACGCGCGCGCCCCGCAGGTGCTCAACCGTTCCTTCGGAGTGCCGAAGGCGTACGAGTCCGTCCCCGCCCCGCAGATCGTCCGCGACGCCTTCGCCCCGGTGCGCAAGGAGATCGAGGGCAAGAAGGACAAGGAACTCGTCGAGGGCTGGGCGCGCGTCATCCAGCGCTACGGCCACATGTCGATGTATCGCTTCCTGACGGAGGAGGCCAAGCTCGACGAGCGGACCATCGACCTGATCGGAACCGTCGAGAACCTGACTTCCCGCCTGCACCTCGCCTTCGTCCACAGCTTCATCGGCGCCTCCCTGATCAGCCCCGACACCGCCTTCTACGAACTGCCCGACGGCACGGCCACCCTGGCCGACGCTCTGTACGCCCGCGTCAAGGACCTCGTACGGCTCGACCGCCGTGCCACGCGCATCACCCACGGCGAGGGCAAGGTCACCATCGAGACCGTCTCCGAGGGCCGCGGCGGCAGTCCCGTGCGGCGCGAGACCTTCACCGGCGACACCGCCATCATCACCGTCCCCTTCTCCGGGCTGCGGCACATCCCCATCACCCCCGCGCTCTCCTACGGCAAGCGGCGCGCGGTCACCGAGCTGCACTACGACGCCGCCACCAAGGTGCTGCTCGAATTCAGCCGCCGCTGGTGGGAGTTCGACGAGGCCGACTGGAAGCGCGAGCTCGAGGCCGTGCAGCCCGGCCTCTACCGGAAGTACCAGACCGGGCAGACCCCGGCGAACGGAACCCTGCTGGGCTCCCACTCCTCCGTGCCCGAGGGCCACATCTCGGCGGGCCAGCGCTCCCACTACGCCGCCAGCCGCGTGGTCACCCGCGACCAGCCCGAGGCGGCCGGCGTCATCGGCGGCGGCTCCGCCACCGACAACCCCAACCGCTTCATGTTCCAGCCCTCCTACCCGGTCGAAGGCAGCCCCGGCGGCGTCATCCTCGCCTCCTACAGCTGGTCGGACGACGCCCTGAAGTGGGACTCCCTGGACGACGAGGAGCGCTACCCGCGCGCCCTCGCCGGAGTCCAGGAGGTGTTCGGGCAGCGCATCGAGGTGTTCTACACCGGCGTCGGCCGCACCCAGTCCTGGATGCGCGACCCGTACGCCTACGGCGAGGCGTCCGTACTGCTGCCCGGCCAGCACACCGAGCTCTTCCCCCACGTCCGCACGGCCGAGGGCAACCTGCACTTCGCCGGATGCCACACCTCCATCAAGCCCGCGTGGATCGAGGGAGCCCTGGAATCCGCGGTGCGCACCGCCCTGGAAGTGCACACGGCGTAGCGGCGCAGGGCGGGCGGGCGGCGCCTCAGCTCTCGGCGAGCACGATCAGCCAGTCCTCCTCGGAGAACCGGACCCGCTGCCGCTTGTCCGGGTTGATCCGCACCCCGTAGTCGGGGCCGGTGGCGCTCCGCGCGCGCAGCCGGTAGCCGACCGCGCATTCCCGGCGCCGCCGCGCCGACTCGACAGCGGTGGCGAACGAGACCTCATGCCCGGCCCGGACGTAGTCCGCGGCCGGCTTGAGATGGAACTCGTGTCCCGCCGCCGTGAACAACTCCTCGAAGACCGCGGCCAGATACCGGCTCTCGGAGATCTGCGTCATCAGAAGGCTGATCAGCCTGCCGCTCACGATGAAGTCCGCGCCCTCCCGGGCGGGCGCGAGGAGCCGGTTGCCGTCGTCGGACATCTCGGTGGTGAGCGAGAGTTCACGCTGCGCGGCCTCCCCGATGGCCCGCAAGTGCAGCAGGGCGACCAGCGTCCTGTCGTCCGCCCGCGCCTGCGGATCCGACACCGGGGCGAGGGCGCCGACGGGCACGTCCGGGACCTCGGGCTCCGTCTCACCGATCACGATCACACCGTCGTACGAGGGCACGTCCAGCTTGGCCAGGGTGCACGGGTCGGTGATGTCCCCGTCGTGGAAGGTCACTTCGAGGCAGGACCCGACGGGCTCGACGGCGCGGACGCCGTGCGTGGCCGCGCACGCGCCGAGTGCCACGACGTCCAGGGTGGTTCCCGGGGTCACGTACTGGTCGAGCTGCTCGATGACGAGCGGGGCGCGGCGGTTCCAGCCGAGCAGGAGCAATCGCTCCGCCCGGGCGGTGCGGGGAGCGCCCGTCACGATGGCGTCCTCCTCGACATGGGAGGCCACGTCCACCGGTAAGACCGTGTCGTCGTCGCGGGAGATGACGATGATCCGGTCGGCCGGGCCGATCGTGGCCCCCGGATCCGGATTGAGGGTGACGCTCCCGTCGGCGTGCAGCAGACCGACCGCCGAGGACGTGGCGAAGCACAGCAGCACCTCGCCGAACGTACGCCCCACGAGGCCCTCGGCGGCGGCCGGGTAGAACTCGTCGCCCTCGAAATCCAGCAACTCCGAGTAGACGAGCGAGAGACCGGGCTGCCGGGCCGTCTGGACGAGGAGCCGGGCGACGATGTCGTCGACGCACAGGACATGCCCGAAGGGCCCCGCGGCCAGCCTGGCGGTCACGTGGTTGCGGGAGTCGCGGACGGCGGCGATCACCACCGGTGCCTCCTCGCCGGGCCCGGGGACGGCCGCGTCGAGGGCGAGCAGCGTCTTGACGACATGAGCGTCCCCGGTGTCCCCCGTGGGAGGCAGCACCAGCACCGCCTTCGCCGTTCGCGGACTCACCCGGCCCAGCTCCGTGGGGTCGGTGGTGCTCCCGTTGCGGCAGATGATCCGCGTCCTGCCGCTGTCGCCGACGCGCGCGGAGATCTCGTCCTCCATCCACACCTTGTCCTGCGGGGCGAGCACGGCGATGGCGGAGCGACGCTGGTTCGCGTGGGCGGCCACCAGCTCGCCGATCACGGGGAACACCTGGTCCGACCAGCCCAGTACGACGGTGTGCCCGGTCTCCAGCACGGTGGAGTGACCGAGGCGCAGCGACATGATGCGCCGGTTGATGCCCGTCGTGATCAGACCGACCAGGGTCGACACGAAGAGCAGCGCCACCAGCGCGAGCGCTACGGACGCCAGCACGTAGAGCGGGGAGCCGACCGCGCCCCCGATCTTCAAGGTCTGACCGACGCTGACCCACACGGCGGTGAGCCGGCCGGAGAGCGTCGCCGGAGCGGCCCGGTCGGACCAGACGAGGACCATGCTCGCCGGAACGACGACGGCGAGGCAGGCCAGGGCGAGCCAGCCGATGAGCGCGGTCGTTCCCCCCGAGACCAGATGGTCGAAGCGGTACCGGAGGCGGAGCCGGAGTGACGCCGTGTGCTGCTGCGCCACACGAACTCCCGTACATGAGTCGACGCGCCGATCGGAGCGGCTGCCCGCCACCCCCGGAGTCACCCTAGGCAGAACTCCGCTCCCGCCCCCCTCGAACCCCGCCGACCTCACCCAGAGGTATGAACCCGCCACGGGCGCGTGCCCGGTGATGACGGCGGCCGAGGGGGTTGCTGCTCGCCGGGGGGCTTTCGGGCGCGGTTCACGGCGGGGCGACGGCGCGCCGATTGCCGGGGTCTCGCCCCGGCAATCGATGGTGCGGCGCGCGGCCGCGGTGGGGATTTCCGATCAGGCCGTGGTGGGACGGCCGTTGCTCGTGCCCGTGCACAGGGCCCAGATGACGAAGGTGCCGATGGCGATCGAGATGAGTGCCCAGATCGGCGTGTAGGGAAGCCACATGAAGTTGAGGATGATGTCCAGCGCGGCGATCGCCACACCCGCCATCCGGGCCCATGCCACACCCTTGAGGATGCCCGCGCCGACGACGGCGAGCACGATGCCCACGATGAGGTGGATCCAGCCCCACGCCGTGACGTCGAATTTGAAGGTGTAGTCGCCGATGCGCGTGTAGACGTCGTCCTCAGCGATACCGGCGATCCCCTTCAGGATGCCGAGGACGCCTTCGACGAGCATCAGGACACCGGCGAACATCGTGCCGCCCGCTGCCCACGCACTGTGCCCGGCCGTGGGGTCCTGACTTCGGGGGGCTCTGCTGGGGGGCGTCGTTGTCTGTGCCACGAGAAGCTCCTTCGTCGGGCGGGACGCCGTGGGTCCGGCGTCCCGCCCAGCGTCCGCGGGGGGAGCGCGCAGCGACATCGGAGCGCAGCCGTTCGGGTGAATCCTTCGCCGCGCGGGCTCAGTAGCGCAGGGCCTTCCCGGTCTCCGCCTTGACCGTGCCCGACAGGGTGTGGGTGCTGCGCGCGGTGCCCTCGCCGGTCGCGTTCGCGGCCACGTCGGAGACCGTCACCACCACGGTGTCCAGAAGCTTGCCGCCCTCGTCCTTGAAGTCCACCTGCACGGCGAAGGACTTCGGCGAACCTTCCGTGTTCTTGGCCGAGACCGACACCGTGGTGCGACCGTCCGCGTCCTTCGCGGGCGCACCCAGCGTGACGTCGTCCTTCGCGTCGATGCCGTCCTTGACCTCGGACAGCTTGTCCTTCGCGACGGCTGCCGCCGATTCGACCGCGTCCGACGCCTCGGAGGCGGCCGAGGAGACCACCGCGCCCGCCGATGCCACGGCGGACGCTGCCTCCGAGGCCGCCGCGGACGGACCGTCCCCGTCCGAACAACCCGCGGCGGCCGACACCAGCACCACCAACCCCACACCGGCCGCCAGCCCGCGCCCGCGTACACCCGCCATCACGCCTCCCTGATCGTTCGTCTCCCTCCAGTCAAGGCCCGCAGGGACCGGCCCGCCCGCCCGGCCCGCCATCCGAGTGAGGACCCGTACGGTCAGGCCGTTCATCGTCAGCGGTACACCTCCTCGGAATGCGTCGATTTCGCCGAGCCGCGGGCGGCCCGGGCCCGCATGATCTACCGTGATCAGCGCGTGCCGATGTGGGCTGGGAAGCTCCGCGCGAGCCATGGGACGGGGGGACGTGTGGTGCCGATCGGATTCGTCGATCGCGTGGAACACATGGAGGAACTGCGCTCGGTCCTGACGGCGCTTTCGGAAGGCCGTGGCGGCCGGGCCCTCGCCTTCGACAGCGTGTCGGGAATGGGCAAGTCCGCACTGCTGAGGGCGTTCGAGGCCGAGACCGCCGCGTCGCCCGGTGCCGCGAGGCACCGGATCGTCTCCACCACCTGCCAGCCCGGAATCGGACCGGACCTGATGTACGGGCCGGTGCTCGATCTGCTCCTGAAGCTCGGCGAGGACCAGGAACCCAAGCGGCGCGGCGTCTTCCGCAGGATGCTCGGCGCCACCGGACAGGGAGTGGTCCGGTCCGCGCCGGAGGTGCTGTCCGCGATCGTCCCCGGCCTCGGCGCGGTGTTCACCCTGGGCAGGGAGATCACCGAGGCCTCGCTCGATTCCGGGTCCATGCCCTTCGACAGCCTGTTGCCCTTCCGGCACGCGGCCGCGCTGCGGATCGTGGACGGTCTGCTGGAGGTGGTCCGGCAGGGGCCGCCGACCGTACTCGTGATCGACGACGTCCAGCACATCGACGAGAGCAGCCAGTTCGTCCTCGACCAGCTCCTGCGCAAACTGCCGCAGGAGCAACTCGCCCTGGTGCTCAGCCACACCAGCGACGGGGCGTACGCGGACGGCCGGGAATCGAAGGTGGAGGCGCTGCTGCACCGCTGGTCCACCGAGGGACTGCTCCGCCGCAGGACGATGCGCGGGCTGCCCGAGGACGCCATCGCCGAACTCGTCGCCCAGCGGCACCCGGCGGCCCCCTCCGCCCTCTCGCACCGGCTCGCGGAGCTGACGGGGGGTCATGCCATCTTCGTGACGCTCTGCCTGGACGAGTGGAGCCCCGACCACGGGGCCGACGTGGCCCTGCCGCCCAGCCTCGCGCGGGTGGTGGAGGAGCGGTTGCGCACGCTCACCGACCAGGACCGCGCACTGCTCGCCACCGGGGCCGCCCAAGGGGACGTGTTCCTCTCGGGAACGGTCGCGGAGGTCACCGGCCTGTCACACGACGTCGTGATGGAACGGCTGCGTCTGATCGCCCGGGACCACCGACTGATCGTGCCCGAGTCGCCTCCCGGATGGGCGCGCTGGGAATCGGCGGACTGCTACCGCTTCGAGCACCGCGCGCTATGGCGCGTGGTCTACGGGCAGCAGAGCGCCGAGCAGATGCGCTCGCGGCACGCGCGCATCGCGGCGGCACTGGGCCGGGCGCGACCGGAGACCGCCTCCCTGGAGCGGCGGCTCGAGATCGCGCGCCACCTCAGGCGCGGCGGTCCCGCCTGTCTCAAGGCCTCGGCCGACGCCCACTTCGCGCTCGCCCGCGACGCGGCCACGGACGGGCTGTCGTTCTCCGAGGCCGAGCGGCACTGCGAAGAGGTGATCAAGGCCACCCGTGAGCTGCCGACGGGCGCCGAGGGCCGGGACCGCCGTTTCGTACAGGCGGTGGAGCTGCTCCTCTCGCTGACCGAGGTGCGCTGGCGAGGGCAGAGCCGGCCCGCGGGCGGTCCGGACATCGACGACCTGGCCGCCGAGGCGGAGGCCGCGGCGACCCGGTGCGCGGAGCCCGGACTGGCCGTCCGGGCGACCCTGCTGCGCGGCAAGACGCTGCTCGCCACGCAGGGACTCGTACCTTCACTGGCCAAGCTGGCCGCCGCCGTGGAGCTGGCCGAGCGGCACGGGGACCCGGTCGCCCTCTTCGTGGCCCGCGTCGAATACGGCCGCCAGGTCTCCAAGCGCAACCTCGCCGAGGGCCTGGCGCAACTCCGGGAGGCGGAACGCATGTACGCCTCGGACCCGCGCCTGGGCGGCAGCGGCGAGCCGGTCCTGCAGCACGCCCGCAACCTGGGGGAGATGCAGCTCGGCATCACCCTCTTCGACAGCGGGCACCTGACCGAGGCGCTGACGAGGCTGACCCGGTGCGTCGCGCGGCTGCGGAACGAACCGCTGAAGGCGGAGCTGCCCATAGCGCTCAACTACCTCGCCCAGGTGTACGTGGGCCTCGGCGACCACGGCAAGGCGGAGGAGGCGCTGCGCGAAGCGCTCGCCTTCGAGGCGGACCGCGGCGGTGACAGCGCCTGGCACGCCTACAACGTCGCGCTTCTCGCGCGCCTGGTCACGCGCCGCTCGCAAGGCCGGGACGAGAGCCGCCGGCTGATCGTCGAGGCCTGGGCGGAGACCGAGCGGACCTGGCTGGCCAATCTGGTCCCGATCGTGCGGAACCTCTACGCGGAAGTCCTGCTCGACCACGCGGGCGCGTACGGGGAGCAGCTCGACGAGGCGGAACGGCTGGCGGTCGCGACCTGTGTCGAGACGCGGCGCAGCGGCATGGTGCGCAGCGAGATCGCCGCGCATTGCCTGCGCAGCCGGATCCTCGTGCGCAAGGGCGACGTGGAAGCGGCCGAGGAGCACGCGCGGGAGGCCCTGCGCATCCTGGACGAGGTCGGGGACATGCCCGCGCTGCGGACCGAGGAGGTCCTCTACCACTCGTCGCTCGTCCTCGCGGCGCGCGGCTCCGGGGAGGAGGCGCGCGCCCTGCTGGAACGCGCGCGGGACGTGGTCCTGCGCAAGGCCGACCTGATCACCGACGGTGCGATGCGGGAGCGCTTCCTGGTGGGCGTTCCCCTCAACCGCGCCATCCTGGGAGACGGCGAGGCCGATCGGTGACGCGCGAAGCACTCGTACCGGGAGGAGTTCCGCCACTCGCGGGCGGACTGGGGTGGCCATGCTGACGATCACCAAGGAGTTCCACTTCTCCGCCAGCCACGTACTCGACCGGCTGCCGGGCTGGCACCCGTGTGCCCGCATGCACGGGCACAACTACGTGGTGGTGATCGAGCTCCGCGGCCGCCGGGAGGAGCTCACGGAGGCGGGCTTCGTACGGGACTACCGGGATCTCGACGCGTTCAAGAAGTGGATGGACGAGACCCTGGACCACCGGCACTTGAATGAGTCGATGGGGGGGTCTCACCCTCGGCGGAGAACCTCGCCGTCTGGATCTTCGACCTCTGGGCGGAGCGGATCCCGGAGCTCACGGCGGTCAGGATTTCAGAGACGCCCAAGACCTGGGCGGAATACCGGCCCGAGGGCCGGCCCGGGTCGGGATGAGCTGATTCGCGTTACCCGTTCGGGTGAAGGGCCCCCTTCGCTTGGATAGTTGGACTATCTTTCCCTCGTGGATCAGCTGAATGCCGAAGACCCGACCCGCATCGGTCCGTACCGCCTCATCGCCCGGCTGGGCGCGGGCGGCATGGGCCTGGTCTATCTCGGGCGCTCCGAGGGCGGGCGCACCGTCGCCGTCAAGGTCGTACAGGCGGATCACGCGGGGAACCCCGAGTTCCGCAGGCGCTTCGCCCGTGAGGTGGCCGCAGCGCGCCGGGTGGGCGGGAGCTGGACGGCGGACGTGCTCGACGCCGATCCCGAGGCCGCCGTGCCGTGGGTGGCGACCCAGTACATCCCCGGACCCGATCTGCACACGGTGGTGGCCAAGGACTTCGGGCCGTTGCCCGAGCACTCGGTCCACACCCTCGCCAACCGCCTCGCGCTCGCCCTGCAGGCCGTGCACGAGGCGGGTCTCATCCACCGCGACCTCAAGCCGTCCAACGTCCTCGTCACCGTCGACGGCCCCCGCGTCATCGACTTCGGCATCGCGCGGGCGATGGAGAGCCTCGCCGGGGACAGCCTGCTCACCCGCACCGGCACGCTCATCGGCTCCGCCGGCTTCATGTCTCCGGAACAGGTCCGCGGCCTCGAACTCACCCCCGCCAGCGACGTCTTCTGCCTGGGCGCCGTCCTCGTCTACGCCGCCACCGGACGCCTGCTCTTCGGCGCCGGGGACACCGGGCTGAACGCCCACCTCTTCCGCGTCGCCGAGGAGGAGCCGGACCTGACGGGCGTACCGCCGACGCTGGTCGATCTCGTCCGCGCCTGCCTGCACAAGAACCCGGCCGAGCGGCCCACCCCCCAGCAGGTGGCCGCGCGCACGGCCACGGACCAGGCGCCGGAATGGCTGCCGGGCGCGGTGCTGGCCCAACTCGGCCGTCACGCCGCCCAGTTGCTGGACTACGCGCCCGCGACTCCGGCAGCGCCACCGGCACCCGCCGCGCAGCCGGACCCCCGGGTCCAGCCCGCGCAGTCCTACCCGCTGCCTCCCGCGTACGCCCCGACGGGGCTCCAACCCTTCGTCCCGGCACAGGGATTCGGGCCGCCCCCGGGCGCCGCCTGGCCCCCGGCTCCGTCCGCCGGTCCCTTCACGGAGCCGGTCCAGGACTCCCCGGCCCCGCACGCCCGGCGCTGGCGGGGCTTGGCGGTGGCCGTCCTGGTGCAGTTGCTGGTGATCTCCGAAGCGACGGTCTTCAACTTGGCGACGCCGTCCGTCCACGCCGACCTCGGCCTCGACTTCGACGCCGTGCGCGCTGTGTTCACCGTCTACGCCGTAGCCTTCGCGGCCCTGCTGCTGCCCGGCGGGCACCTCGCCGACCTCCTGGGGCGCAGAACGACATTGATCATCGGTCTGGCCGGATTCGCGGCGGCCTCCGTGCTCGGCGCCTCGGCCCCGAACTCCGCCCTGCTGATCTGCGCCCGCATCCTGCAAGGCGTCTTCGGCGCGCTGCTGACCCCGTCCGCGCTCGCCCTGGTGGTCGCGGGCTTCACCGACCGCGGGGAACGCCGCCGGGCCTTCGGGGTCTACGCCGCTTTCGCCGGCGGGAGTTCGGTCCTCGGGCTGCTCGCGGGCGGCTGGCTCCGCGAGTTCACGAGCTGGCGCGTGAGCCCGCTCGCGTCCGTCCTCATCACCGCCATCATCCTGGTCCTCACGCTCACCCTGCCGCGCGAGCACCACGGCCCGGCCCGTGTCCGCCCCGACGCCCCCGGCCTGCTGCTCGGCTCCGGCGCGCTCGCGGCCCTCGCCTACGGCCTCGCCGAAGGCGGGACGCGCGGCTGGGCCGTCCCCCTGGTCCTGGTCCCGCTGGTGGCCGGCGCCGCGCTGCTCGCGGCCTTCCTCGTGCGGCAGGCCGCGGCGTCCGGCCCGATGCTCCCGTCGGACTTCTTCAAGGACCGTGACCGCCTCGGCTGCCTGCTCGCCATGGTCCTGGCCGGCGCCGGCACCGTCGTCCTCTTCTCGTTCCTGAGCTCCTACCTGCTGTACGTCCTCGGGCACGCACCGACCCCGGCCGGTGCGCTCCTCCTCCCCCTCTTCGGAGCGCTCCTCGTCGGCGCCACCCAGGTCTCCGCTCGGCTGGCGCACCGGGCCGCGCCCGGGGTCCTGATCGCGGCGGGGCTGCTGCTCACGGCCGTCGGAATGGCGATCCTGGCCCTCCTCGAGGGCGGCGACGAGTACGCGGCGCAGGTGCTGCCCGGCACGCTCCTCACCGGCCTCGGCCTCGGTATGGCCCTGATGCCGATCCTCGCCACCGCGACGGCGGGCATCGCCCCGCGGCACGCCGGCGCGGCCTCGGCCGCGGTCCTCACGGCCCAGCAGCTGGGCGGAACCGTCGGTGGCCTGCTGTTCACCGCGGTCCTCGGCGCCTCCACGCACACCGGGCCGGTGTCGGTGAGCGGCTGGACCGACACCCTGTGGTGGGCCGCCGGCGGCATGGCCCTCGCCGCACTGATCGCCGGCCCGACGGTCCGGACCAATGAGCCCCGGGACGCCGTACCCCAGGCTGCCGCGCGGCCCCGGTAGCCCGCCGCGAACGGTGCGGCGGACCGGCCGGAGGGCCCCGCGGTCAGGGCCGGCCGTGCACCAGGGTGAAGACGGCGCCCTCCGGGTCCGCGACCGTGGCCAGGCGGCCGCTCAGGCCGTCGCGCGGCGGCTGGACGATCCGGCCGCCGAGCCGCACGACGCGGTCGGCGGCGGCGTCGGTGTCCTCCACCTCGAAGTACGTCATCCAGTGCGGCCCGCGGTCGTGCGGCAGGGACCGGCCGACCCCGTGGACGGCGGCCACCGGCCGCCCCCGGAGGAGCAGCGTGAGGTAGTCGAAGTCGGCGGAGGCGGTGGAGTGCTGGCGGGCCTCGTGGCCGAAGACGTGCTCGTAGAACTTGCCGACCGTCGAGGTGTCCTGCGTGATCAGCTCGTTCCACACCGGGGTGCCCGGGGTCCCGGCCCGCCGGGTGCCGAGGTGGGCCTCGGCCTGCCAGAGTCCGAAGATCGCGCCGAGCGGGTCCGAGCAGATGGCCACCCGCCCGGCGGCGCCCGCGTCCAGCGGTCCCACCGCGACCGTGCCGCCGCAGGAACGGATCGCCTCGGCCGTGGCGTCGGCGTCGTCCGTGGCGATGTACGTGGTCCAGGCCACCGGGAGATGGCGGTCCGGCGGCAGCTCGCCGATGCCTGCCACCTCGCGGCCGTCGAGCATGGCCCGGACGTACCGGCCCAGCTGGTCGGGGCCGGGCTCGTACTCCCAGCCGAACAGGTCGGCGTAGAACTCCTCCGTGGTATCGAGGCTGTGCACCATCAGGCTCGACCAGCACGGCGTGCCGGGCGTGCGCCGCGTTGCTTCCAATGCCTCGGTCATGTCAGCCGTCTCCTCCGTGGAAATGCTCGTGGGGCTTCCCGGAGCTGATGCTTGCACCCCGAGAGGATTGGCGCGCCCCGACCCGGCCGGGTTTCGCTTGAGCCGGGAGAGATGACCGAATCGGTGCGGCCCGTCGATGTCCGATTTGTTACGTGGGATGCCTCGAGGGGAGCAAAATGACCCGCATGACCGCGATCCCGAGCTCCCCGCTGCTCTCGGCAGCCGATCTGAAGACCGAGCTGGCCGGCCCCAGGCCGCCGGTCCTGCTGGACGTGCGCTGGCAGCTCGGCGGCCCGAACCAGCGGCCCGCGTACGAGGCGGGTCACCTGCCGGGGGCCGTCTACGTCGACCTCGACGCGGAACTGGCCGGTCCCGCGGGGTCGGGCGGACGGCACCCGCTACCGGATCCGGAGGAGTTCGGAGCGGTGATGAGGCGGGCCGGGGTCTCGGCGGGCGTGCCGGTCGTCGTGTACGACGGCGGCCAGGGCTGGGCGGCGGCGCGCGCGTGGTGGCTGTTGCGCTGGACGGGTCATGCGCAGGTACGGGTACTGGACGGGGGGCTGGCCGCGTGGACCGCCGCCGGCGGGTCGGTATCGGCCGGGACCGTGGCCGCGCGAGAAGGCGATTTCAAGCCAAATCCGGGTGCGATCGGACTGCTGAACGCGGACGAAGCGGCCGCGCTGGCCCGGTCGGGGGTCCTGCTGGACGCGCGGGCGGGGGAGCGCTATCGGGGCGAGGTCGAACCGATCGACCCGGTCGGGGGCCACATCCCCGGCGCGGTGTCGGCGCCGACCACGCAGAACGTGGGGCCGGACGGACTCTTCCTGGCACCGGACGTCCTGCGCGCGCGGTTCGAGGCCCTGGGCGCGGGCGGCTCCGCCGGGGTCGGCGTTTACTGCGGCTCCGGAGTCTCGGGAGCCCACGAGGTCCTGGCCCTGTCGGTGGCGGGCATCCCCGCGGCCCTGTACGCGGGAAGCTGGTCCCAGTGGTCCGCGGACCCGTCCCGCCCGGTGGCGGTGGGGCCCGAACGAGGCTGACGCGAATGCGGATACCGGTGGGGCCGGGCCGAAGCACCCGCCTCGGCCCGGCCCCCCGCGCCTCAATCACCGACGGGGCCGAACCTTGCCACCGCGCAGTGCGGGTCCGCTTCCGGGGGCCAGCCCCCGGACCCCCGCGCGTCAAACGCCGGCGGGGCTGGATCTGCCCAGCGCCGTGTCCGCCGTGCGGGTCCGTGCCGGGAGCCAGTCCCCGGGGCGGTTACTCCTGCTTTTTGCGGCGGGTGCCGAAGACGATTTCGTCCCAGCTCGGGACCGCCGCGCGCCGGCCGGGGCGGACGCCGTCGGCTTCCGCCTGGCGGTCCGTGGTGCCCGTCAGGCGGTCGCGGTGGCCCGCCACCGTGCGCGGCATCAGGACGTCCGCGTACGCGGTCCCCGCCCCGGCCGCCGAGGCCGCCGCCGGTTCCTCCGGCTCCGGTTCCTCCACCGGCTCCGGAACCACGAGGTCGCCGCGGAAGCTCGGTACCGCCTCCAGCAGGCTCGTCAGCGTGTCCCGTTCCTCCTCCGACTCCGCAGAAGGAGGAGGCGGCGGGGCGATCGGGCGTTCCAGCTGGCGGTCCAGCGCACGGTCCAGCGGCCTGTCCCGGGGCAGCCGCGCGATCCTCGGCACGAACGGGAAGCTCGGCTCCGGCGTCGCCGGCAGGTCGTCCGACTCGCCGATCAGGGAGCGGGCTTCGTCGTCCACGGCCACGACCAGCCGGCGCGGCGGGTCGTACGTCCAGCTCGCCGAGTGCGGTTCGCCCGCGACCCGGTACACCAGGAGGACTTCCCATGTGCCGTCGTCGCGGCGCCAGGAGTCCCACTGGACGGTTTCCTTCTCGGCCCCGCGCAGCGTCAGCCGCTCCTGCACGGCCTCGCCGAGCTGGGGTCCGGTGTTCTCGCCGGGCCGGCGCACGGGGGTCTTGCGGGCCCGCTCCGCCATGAACGCGCGCTCCGCGAGCACGGGACCCTCGAAGCGGCGTACCCGGTCGACGGGGATGCCGGCGAGCTGAGCGACCTCCTCCGCGGAGGCACCGGCCCGTATGCGGGCCTGGATGTCACGGGGGCGGAGGTGGCTCTCGACCTCGATCTCGATCTGGTTCAGGCGCGCACGGTCATTGCGCACGGCAGCCCGTAGACGCTCGTCGATCGGAAGCGTGTACTCCGTGCTGTCCGCAGCCTTGAGCACCAGTCGTGTGCCGTCATTTGAGACGGCCACGACACGCAGTTCGGGCATGGGGACCTCCCGGGTGGTGCCTGCCGACGTCACGTGCGTCGCTGCTTCCGCTAGTCGAGTGTGGCCTGCCCGGGTGCAGCCTGCCACTACCTTGCCGAGTTAAACCGGCGTGTCGGGCATGCGCCCTTGATCGCTGTTATGGCACGGTTACCTGTTGGGCACGCACAGTGACCGAACGATTACTGTGCGCAGCAGGATCCCGTGCAATACCGCGGCATCACCGGTCTCGAGTGCCGTTTATCCATCAGCCGGCCCCCTCTCCCGGGTCCGGACATCCGTAAGGAAGGACGGCCCCAGGGCTCGCCACAGTACTCCATTCGGGCCACCTGGGTGGACCGCCGCGCCGCCGAACTTGTCTCGGACGGCGGGAGTTGGGCTGCCCCGGAACGGGGCCGGATCCGTACTGACCTGGGCGTGTGCCCCTTTCCGGGTGTCCTGCTTCACAGAATCTCCGGAAATGGAACTATCTGTTTCGCTCAGGTGTCAGTAACTGGAGGAAGAGGCGAAGCGCGAGAGGCGGGACACGCACGGGATGGCGATGGGTCAGAAGGCGCTGCCGGACAACGGGCCGGAGCAGGAGAAGGAGAAGAAGAAGCTCGACCTGAGTGCGGCTCAGGTAGCGGGTTCTTCCCTCGCCACCGTCGCGGCGGCCCTGCTCGCCTCGCAGATGGGCGTCTACGGGACCATCCTCGGCGCCGGTGTGGTGAGCGTGGTGGCGACCGCCGGCGGCCCCGTCATCCAGCACTTCTTCCGGCGCACCGGCGACCAGTTGCGCGAGTCCGCCCGCCCGAAGAGCCGTCAGGTGGAGGTGGAGGGGCCGCGCGGGGAGCCCCGCGGGGCGCGGGTGCCCGACGGCACCATGGTGCTGCGCCAGGGCGCGCCCCCGCAGGCCGGGATCTCCGAGGAGTTCGGCGAGGCAACCGTGCACGGAAAGTTCGGCGAGGCCACGGTGCACGGAAGTCGCGTACGGGGCCGGAAGCGCACGGCGATCGCCTCCGCACTGGCGTTCGCCATCGCGCTGGGCGGCATAGGGGCCTACGAGGCCGTCGCCGACACCTCCGTCAGCAAGGGCGGCGGGACCGTCTTCTCCGGCGGCACCCGGAAGGCGGGCAACGACCGGCCCGCCGCGCCCGAGGGCGGGACCGGGGGCGGGACCGGCGGGGCGGGCGCGGGCGGGAAGAGCCCGGAGACCGGGAGCTCCCCGAGTTCCCCGCACCCGAAGGGGAGCCCGAGTCCGTCGCCCGACCCGGACTCCTCGCCGTCCCCCGGCACGTCGCCGAGCCCGACGCCGCCGAAGCCGGACCCGACGCCGAGCCCCACGCCCCCGACGTCCCCGACGCCGGGCACCGGCCAGGCGACACCGGGCGGCGGCGGCAGTACCGGCCCGGCCTCGACGCCGACCCCTTGAGGCGGATCCGGGTCAGTCTCCCAGTACCCGCCGCAGGTAGTCGTTGCCGAACACCCGGTCCGGGTCCAGCCGGTCCCGGAGCGCGGTGAACTCGCCGAAGCGCGGGTACACCCGGGCGAAGTACTCCGCGTCCCGCGTGTGCACCTTGCCCCAGTGCGGCCGCCCGCCGTGCGCCGTGAAGATGTGCTCGGCGGCGGTGAAGTAGGCCTGGTAGGGGGTGCCCTTGTACATGTGCACCGCGATGTACGCGCTCTCGCGCCCCGAGGCCGTCGACAGGGTGATGTCGTCCGCCGGAGCCGTCCGCACCTCCACCGGGAAGCTGATCCGCAGGTCGGAGCGGTCGACCATGGCCTTCAGCTCCCGTAGCGCCTCGACGACCCGCTCGCGCGGGAGGGCGTACTCCATCTCCACGAACCGGACCCGGCGCGGGCTGGTGAACACCTTGTACGGGATGTCCGTGTAGGTCCGCGCCGACAGGGCGCGGCTCGCGATCCGGGCGATGGAGGGGATGGCCGCCGGGACCGCGCGGCCGAGGGAGTTGACCGCCTGGAAGAGGCCGTTGGACAGCAGCTCGTCCTCGACCCAGGCGCCGACCGCTCCGGGCGGGGCGGCGGGGCCCAGACTGCGGTTGTTCCGCTTGGTGTTGCAGTTGCCGGTGTGCGGGAACCAGTAGAACTCGAAATGCTCGTTCTCCGCGTGGTGCTGGTCGAACTCCGCGGTCACCCGGTCGAAGGCCATCGGCTCCTCACGGGCGGTCAGGAAGAAGAGCGGCTCCACGGCGAAGGTGATGGAGGTGACCACGCCGAGCGCGCCGATGCCGAGCCGGGCGGCCGCGAAGACCTCCGGATTCTCCTTCTCGGAGCACGTCATCAGCCGTCCGTCCGCGGTGACCAGTTCCAGGCCGCGGATCTGGGCCGCGATGGAGGCCGAGTCGCGGCCGGTGCCGTGGGTTCCGGTGCTGGTGGCACCGGAGACCGTCTGTTCCATGATGTCGCCCATGTTCGTGAGCGACAGGCCTTCCTTGGCGAGGGCCAGGTTGAGGTCCTTGAGGACCGTGCCCGCCGCCACGGTCACGGTGCCGGCGGTCCGGTCGATCGCCTGGATCCCGGCCAGCGCCTGCGGGCGCACGAGCACCCCGTCGGTCGCGGCGGCCGCGGTGAAGGAGTGGCCGGTGCCGACCGCCTTCACCTTCAGCCCGTCCGCGGCGGCCCGGCGGACCGCCTCCTGGAGCTCCCCGACCGAGGCCGGGCTCACCACGCGCGCGGGCGTGGCGCTGACGTTGCCCGCCCAGTTATGCCACGCGGCGGTCCGTGGTCCGCTCTTGCCTGCTGTCCCCGTCGTCGCCATCGCTGACGCGCTCCTCCCCTTGCGCCGACCTCGTCAGCCGGCGGTAACCCGCGAACGCGACCGCCGCCGCGGCGGTCCCCGCCGAGATGGAGACGACGTACCCGGTCTTCGCGCCGGCCGCGTCGATGACCCAGCCGGCCGCGGAGGACCCGAGCGCGACTCCGACCGCGAGGCCGGTGCTGATCCAGGTCATGCCCTCGGTCAGCTTCGCGCGTGGTACGTGCGCCTCGATCAGGGCCATCGTGGTGATCATCGTGGGAGCGATGGCGAGGCCCGAGACGAAGAGCGCCACGGCCAGAAACGGAAGGTTCCCGGCCAGTAGGAGGGGGATCATACTCACGGCCATCGCACATATGCCCAGCACCCATCTGCGTTCGGCCTTGCCCTTGAGGTGCAGCAGGCCGAAGACGATGCCCGCGAGGCAGGAACCGACCGCCCAGATGGCGAGGATGAAGCTGGCGGCGGCCTTGTGGCCCTGTTCCTCGGCGAAGGCCAGGGTGACCACGTCGATGGAGCCGAAAATGGCCCCGGTGGCCACGAAGGTGGCCATGAGCACCTGGAGGCCGGGAGCGCGCAGCGCCGAGGTCCGGTCGGTGTCCTCGCCGCGCGGGTGAGGGGTCGGTTCGGTGGCGCGCTGCGCGGTCAGCCACCACACGCCGACCAGGAGGCAGACCCCGGCGACCAGCGGGCCGGCCTCGGGGAACCACGTGGTGGACAGCCCGATGGCGATGATCGGGCCGAAGATGAAGCAGACCTCGTCGAGGACGGACTCCAGGGAGTACGCCGTGTGCAGGTCGCGGGGGGAGTCCCGGTAGATGGCCGTCCACCGGGCGCGGATCATCGAGCCGACGCTCGGTACGCAGCCCGCCAGCCCGGAGAAGAGGAACAGGGTCCACTCGGGGGCGTCGTTGGCCGCGCAGAGCAGCAGGCCGCAGACGGCGAGGAGCGCGAGCAGGGTCGCGGGGCGCAGCACGCGCCGCTGGCCGTACTGGTCGACCAGGCGGGAGACCTGGGGGCCGATGACGGCGGCGGAGAGCGCGAGGGTGGCGGTGAGCGCGCCGGCCAGCGAGTACCGGCCGGTCAGCTCGGAGATCATCGTGAGGATGCCGACGCCGACCATCGACAGGGGGAGCCGGCCTATGAGGCCGGCGGCGCTGAACGACCGGCTTCCCGGGGCGGCGAATATCGCGCGGTAGGGACTGGGCAAGTTGCCCTCCGTAAAGGACGTCATTGGCCCATACAGGTTACGACCGCACGCAAGGCGCCCGCACGGGGAAGAACCGACAGCAAGTAAGGCTGACCTTACCTTCGTCGTCGGGAGTTGCGGCGCCGGGCCCGTTACCCGGCCGGCGTCGGCGGGTGGCAGGATTCGAACCATGTCCGACCAGCTCCGCGCCTCTGCTCCCGGCTCGGCCGAAGGCCCTGCCGCCCCCTACGACGCCCTCCTGCTGCTGTCCTTCGGCGGCCCCGAGGGGCCCGAAGACGTCGTGCCCTTCCTGGAGAACGTCACGCGAGGGCGGGGCATCCCGCGCGAGCGGCTCAAGGAGGTCGGCAAGCACTACTTCGGCTTCGGCGGGGTCAGCCCCATCAACGCGCAGAACCGCGAGCTGCTGGCCGCGCTGCGCAAGGACTTCGCGGAGCACGGACTGGACCTGCCCGTCTACTGGGGCAACCGCAACTGGGCCCCGTACCTGAACGACGTGATGCGCGAGATGGCCGCCGACGGCCGCCGCCGCATCGCCGTCCTCGCGACCAGCGCGTACGCCTCGTACTCGGGCTGCCGGCAGTACCGCGAGAACCTCGCCGACGCGCTCGCGCTGCTCGCCCGGGACGGCGTGCCCGAGGCCGAGCTGCCCAAGACCGACAAGCTGCGCCACTACTTCAACCATCCCGGCTTCGTGCAGCCCATGATCGACGGGGTGCTCGCCGCGCTGGAGTCGCTGCCCGCCGAGGTCCGCTCCGGTGCCCGGCTGGCCTTCACCACCCACTCCATCCCGATCGTGGCCGCCGACACCTCGGGCCCCGCCGCGGACCACACCGGCGACGGCGGGGGCGGCGCCTACGTCAAGCAGCACCTGGACGTCGCGAAGGTGATCGCCGACGCGGTCCGGGCCGAGACCGGCACCGAACTGCCCTGGGAGCTCGTCTACCAGTCGCGCAGCGGCGCCCCGCACGTCCCGTGGCTGGAGCCGGACATCTGCGACCACTTGGAGGCCCTGCACGAGGCGGGCGCCCCGGCGGTCGTCATGGTGCCGATCGGCTTCGTCTCGGACCACATGGAGGTCCTCTACGACCTCGACACGGAGGCGACGGCGAAGGCCGCCGAGCTGGGGCTGCCCGTCGCCCGGTCGGCGACGGTCGGCGCCGACCCCCGGTTCGCGGCGGCCGTACGGGACCTCGTGCTGGAGCGGGCCGCGGCGGAACGCGGCGAGCCCGTGGAGCGTTGCGCGCTCGGGCTCCTCGGAGCGAGTCATGATCTGTGTGCCGTGGGCTGCTGCCCGGCACGGGGACCCCGGCCCGCGGCCGCGGGCGTGGACAGTCCGTACGCGTAGGGAGTGGAGCCGGCTGTGATGTCCGAGATTTCCGAAGAACTGAAGACCGAGCTGCTGGACGTGGCCCTGGAGGCGGCCGCCCGGGCGGGCGCGCTGCTGCGGGACGGCCGGCCGGCCGATCTGGCCGTCGCGGCGACCAAGTCGAGCCCGATCGACGTGGTCACCGAGATGGACATCGCGGCGGAGAAGCTGATCACCGGGATCCTCGGCGAGCGGCGGCCCGAGGACGGGCTGCTCGGCGAGGAGGGCTCCGACACCGCCGGGACGAGCGGCGTGCGCTGGGTCAT
Organism: Streptomyces sp. ISL-66; assembly: GCF_018614135.1. Classification (GTDB taxonomy): domain Bacteria; phylum Actinomycetota; class Actinomycetes; order Streptomycetales; family Streptomycetaceae; genus Streptomyces. The sequence goes on along the minus strand of NZ_JAGGOW010000065.1, from coordinate 61,753 downwards.
CGACCCGCTGGACGGCACCGTGAACTACCTCTACGGGCTGCCGAGCTGGGGCGTGTCCATCGCGGCCGAGTACCTCGGGGAGACCGTGGCCGGCGTGGTGGCGGCCCCGATGCGCGGGGAGACGTACCACGCGGTGCTCGGGCGCGGTGCGTGGATGGGCACGACCCGGCTCGCGTGCCGCCCCGCGGCGCCGCTGGACCAGGCGCTGATCAGCACCGGGTTCGCGTACGTGCAGTCCCGCCGGGCCCACCAGGCCGACGTGGTCCAGCGGATCATCCCGCTCGTGCGGGACATCCGGCGCGGCGGCTCGGCGGCGCTGGACCTGTGCGACGTGGCCGCCGGCCGCCTCGACGGCCACTTCGAGCGCGGGCTCAACCCGTGGGACCTGGCGGCGGGGGACCTCATCGCGCGGGAGGCGGGAGCCCTCACCGGCGGCCGGCCCGGGCAGCGCGCCTCGCTGGAGCTGACCCTGGCCGCCGGACCGGCGGTCTTCGCCTCGCTCCAGCCGCTGCTGGAGGAGGCCGGGGCCTGGCACGACTGAGCGGCCCCGGCCGCCACCAGGCGGCCGCCGCAGGCCCGTAGGGACGCGTGGAGACGCACGGGACAGGGCGTGAAGGAACCCCGGCGGCCGGATGGCGGCTGCCGGGGTTCGAGGGGTCCGGGGTCGAGGCGTCGGGGGTTCGAGGCGTCCGGGGTGTGCGTGCGGGCCTACCGGGGACCGGTCGGCCGGGTGGTCAGCAGGCGGGGACGGAGACGGGAACTCCGTGCTCGGCGGCGAGGCGCTGGAGGTCTTCCAGCTCCGCCTGTTCCACTTCCACGAGGAAGTCGTCGCCCGACTCGCGGGCCTGCCTGAGGTCCGACTGCGTGCTCCTGATGCGCTGCAGGAGTCCCGCGGTGAATGCGTCCATGGGGTTCGCCCCCTCTTCGTGGGTCGTCGGCGGCACGTGGCAGCCCGCCATCGGGGAGTGTTCGGGGTGTGCTGTCGTCCTCCCCGGCGCTCCGCGCTCAGAAACCTCATAGGGCGAGGGAATCCTCACTTCCGTCCCCGCGTACGCCCCGTGTGGCGTCTTACAGCCGGTTTACGGCCGAAAGGGGCAGGATGGACGACGCACCACACACGCCTGCCCTGACGGGCTCTGAGGAAGGAAACGACGTGCGCGTACTCGTCGTCGAGGACGAGCAGCTGCTCGCCGATGCGGTTGCCACCGGACTGCGGCGGGAGGCGATGGCCGTGGACGTCGTGTACGACGGCGCCGCGGCCCTGGAGCGCGTCGGAGTGAACGACTACGACGTGGTCGTGCTCGACCGGGACCTCCCGCTCGTGCACGGTGACGACGTCTGCCGGAAGATCGTCGAGCTCGGCATGCCCACGCGCGTGCTCATGCTGACGGCGTCCGGCGACGTGAGCGACCGGGTCGAGGGCCTGGAACTCGGCGCGGACGACTACCTGCCCAAGCCCTTCGCGTTCACGGAGCTGACCGCCCGGGTGCGGGCGCTCGGGCGCCGTACCACCGTGGCGCTGCCTCCCGTGCTGGAGCGTGCCGGGATCAAGCTGGACCCGAACCGGCGCGAGGTGTTCCGCGAGGGCAAGGAGGTGCAGCTGGCGCCGAAGGAGTTCGCGGTGCTGGAGGTCCTCATGCGCAGCGAGGGCACCGTCGTGTCCGCCGAGCAGCTCCTGGAGAAGGCGTGGGACGAGAACACCGACCCGTTCACCAACGTGGTGCGCGTGACGGTGATGACGCTGCGGCGCAAGCTGGGCGAGCCGCCGGTCATCGTGACCGTCCCGGGTTCCGGCTACCGGATCTGACGCGGATGGCAGCGACCCCGGTGCCACCAGCGGCGCCACCGAAACCGACCTGGGACCCCGGCCAGCCCGAGGGTCCTTTCCCTTGGCTGCGGCCGACCATCCGCATACGGCTCACGCTGCTGTACGGCGGGATGTTCCTGATCGCCGGCATCCTGCTGCTGTCGATCATCTACCTGCTCGCGGCGCAGGCGCTCAAAGAGGGCAACGCCGTGTTCAAGATCATAGGCGGGCAGGGAGACGTCCAGATCGTCAGCCAGAACTGCCCCGGCGTGGGCTCCGGCGCCCGGACGACGGACCAGTTCAACGCCGCGATCGCCCAGTGCGTCCTCGAACAGCGCAAGCAGGCGCTGGACGACCTGCTGAGCCGTTCGCTGATGGCGCTGATGGGCCTGAGCATCATCGCCTTCGCCTTCGGCTACGCGATGGCCGGCCGCGTGCTCTCGCCGCTCGGCAAGATCACGCGGACCGCCCGCCGGGTGGTCGGTTCCGACCTGACCCGGCGGATCGAGCTGGACGGGCCGGACGACGAGCTCAAGGAGCTCGCGGACACCTTCGACGAGATGCTGGACCGGCTGGAGCGGGCCTTCACGGCCCAGCAGCGGTTCGTGGCCAATGCCTCGCACGAGCTGAGAACGCCGCTGGCCATCAACCGGACGCTGCTGGAGGTGCACCTCTCCGATCCGGGGGCTCCGGTGGAGCTGCAGCAGCTGGGCAAGACGCTGCTCGCCACCAACGAGCGCAGCGAGCAGCTGGTCGAGGGCCTGCTGCTGCTGGCCCGCAGCGACAACCAGATCATCGAGCGCAAGCCCGTGGACCTGGCGGAGGTGGCCTCGCGCGCCATCGAGCAGGCGCGCGAGGAGGCCCACGCCAAGGGCGTGGAGATCCGCGGTGAGCGCGCGCCGGCCGTCGTCCAGGGCAACGGCGTGCTGCTGGAGCGGATCGCGCTCAACCTGGTGCAGAACGCCGTCCGCTACAACGTCCCGGAGGGCGGCTGGGTGGAGGTCACCACCGAGGCGGTGCACGGTCAGGCGGTCCTGTCGGTATCGAACACGGGTCCCGTGGTTCCCGCGTACGAGGTGGACAACCTCTTCGAGCCCTTCAGGCGGCTGCGTACGGAGCGAACGGGCAGCGACAAGGGGGTCGGGCTCGGCCTCTCCATCGCGCGCTCCGTGGCGCGCGCGCACGGCGGGAGGATCCAGGCCGTGCCGCGCGAGGGCGGTGGCCTCGTGATGCGCGTCACTCTGCCCTTGTGACGGCGGCCACCCCATGTTCGCTACCGGCTGAATGCTTGGATGGTGAAGGCAGTGACTTTTGTGCGATCGATCACAGTGTCGAGTGTCGAGCCATATGCGTTCGGTGACCTTGAAGGGGCCGGAAAGCCCGGGAAGTCCGGGTTTCCGGCCCCCCTAACGGCGGGAAATACATGGGGTGGCGTTTGTGCAAGACGGCCCCCGGACCGTGTACGGTCCCGGTCGTCATCCCAGCCAATCGCTCCTTCTGATGTGCGGCTGGGTGTCGATTGAGTAACAGACCTTGATGTGAGGCAAAATCTCCGCCTCAGGTCGGGCACAAGTCCGGCCTCTCGCGCGTTACCTGCGCTGAGACACCCGCTAAATCCCAGAGGGGGAGAGCGAACTATGGCAACGGACTACGACACCCCGCGCAAGACCGACGACGACGTAGACAACGACAGCATCGAAGAGCTGAAGGCCCGGCGCAACGAGAAGTCGTCCTCGAACGTCGACCTGGACGAAATCGACTCGGCGGAAGGCCTCGAGCTGCCCGGCGCGGACCTCTCCAACGAGGAGCTGGCCGTCCGGGTCCTGCCCAAGCAGGCCGACGAGTTCACCTGCTCGAACTGCTTCCTGGTGCACCACCGCAGCCAGCTGGCACGCGAGAAGAACGGTCAGTCGATCTGTCGCGACTGCGACTGAGAGGCGTCGGCCGTGACTGGCTCGACACCATTTCGAAAGCGCCGCTTTCGGAAAGCTGGTGATCCGGCGGAGACGCAGGCGGGAACCAAAGGCCTGGAAACGGGTCCTGGGGCCCCCGGCGTACCCGCCGTGCTCCCCGACGCCGCCGAGGCGGTGCCGTCGGCCTCAGAGGCCGGCGAGGGGTCCCGGAACGGCTTCGGGGTCCATCGGTTGCAAGCCGTCAAGAACGGTGTGCGCAAGGGCGGCGAAAATGCCAGGGCCGCCGCCCTCTACCTCACCGACCGAGTCATCGAGAACGCCCCGCGCGTTCCGGTTCGGGACCTCGCGACCCTGCGCGCGCAGTTCCCGGGCCTCGGGCCCGACCGGCTCGCCGACAAACTGATCGTCGGCGCCGCCAACGCGACGTCCACCGTCGGCGCGGGAATCGGTGCGGCCGCCATGCTGCCGGTGCCGCCCGCGATGCCGGCGGAACTCGCCGCCGAGATCACCGCGGTCGCAGCGATCGAGCTGAAGCTCATCGCCGAACTCCACGAGGTCTACGGCCTGCGCCCGCCCGGCAGCCTCAAAGAACGCAGCCTCGCCTACCTCACGTCGTGGACGCAAGAGCGGGGCGTGGACCTGACCAAGCCGACGACGCTGAACGCGGCGCTGGGCGGTCAGATGAAGCGCGAACTGCGCCAGCAGATCATGAAGCGGATGTTCCGCAACCTGCCGAACCTGATGCCCTTCATGGTCGGCGCGGCCGTCGGCGCGGTCATGAACCGCCGCGACACCCGCAAACTCGCCGAGAAGGTGCGTGCGGACCTGCGCGGACGGGCCGTGCCCTGGGACGCGCTGCCGCAGCTCCCGCCCCTCGAGCAGCCCGCCGAAGGTCTTCCCGGGGCCGTCAGGGCAGCCATCGAGGGCCCCGGGGCCGACCCGCGCGCCTGAAGCCCCCCGGCCGCCTCCCCGCCAGGATCCGGCCGAGCGTGCCGAGAGGCCCGGCGCAGACGCCGGACGTCAGGCCTCGGCCTGCGCCGCGCGGATGGCCGCCGCGAGGGCCTGGGGCTCGCGCGTGGACACGTAGACGTAGGGGGTCGGGTCCGCCGGGTCGGTGACCTCGACGCGGACCGCCGTCGGCACGTAGCCGCGCATCAGCATGAAGGCGCGGGTGTCGGCCTTGTACGTCCGCCAGGCGCGCGCCTCCTCGGCGTCCAGGACCTCCGGATCGCCCAGGGCGGCCACCGGGATCCGCGCGTCCCCCGCGGCCAGCGCGCCGCCCACCACGCGCACGCGCTGGGAACCGTACGAACTCACCAGCAGCCCCGTCAGCGCGGTGCCGCCGACCAGCCCGGCCAGCAGCGGCATCGTCCCCAGCGGCAGCAGCATCAGCGCGCACGCGAGACCGGTCAATGCGGCGATGCCCCACCAGGAAGCGGGGGCGGTCAGGCGTTCGTCGTGGTGCGCGGGCGAGAGCTGCATGCCGTCAAGCCTCCCACGGGGCGACCGGCGGGTAGCCGCGCGGGTAAGGTCTGCGGCTGTGAGTGGACGAAAGACAGCGTTGACGCCCCCGGCCGATGCCACCGTGCCGGTGAGGCACCCCGAGGCCCCCGCGCCCGGCGAGCTCCTCGGGGCGCACTACGAGCACTGCTTCGGCTGCGGCGACGGCCAGCCCCACGGACTCCACCTGGAGGCCCGCGCGGGGGAGGGCGTGCGCGTCACCGCCGAGTTCACCGTCAAGCGCGCCCACCAGGGCGCGCCCGGCCTCGCCCACGGCGGCGTCCTCGCCACCGCGCTCGACGAGACCCTCGGCTCCCTGAACTGGCTGCTGCGCGTCATCGCCGTCACCGGCCGGCTGGAGACGGACTTCGTCCGGCCCGTGCCCGTGGACACCGTGCTGTACCTGGAGGCCGAGGTCACCGCCGTCGCCGGCCGGAAGATCTACTCCAGCGCGGTCGGTCGAATAGGCGGTCCGCAGGGGCCCGTCGCGCTGCGCGCGGACGCCCTCTTCATCGAGGTGAAGGTCGACCACTTCATCGACAACGGACGGCCCGAGGAGATCCGGGCGGCGATGGCCGACCCGGACCAGGTCAGGCGCGCACGCGCCTTCGAGGTGAACCCCTGATGTCTGACAACCACAGCGCCCGTGCCGACGTCGACGTGCTGATCAGGCGCATCGACCCGGAGGTGCCGGTCCCCGCCTACGGGCACCCCGGCGACGCCGGCTGCGATCTGGTCACCACCGTGGCCGCCGAACTGGAGCCCGGCGAGCGGACCGTGCTGCCCACCGGAGTCTCCATCGCGCTGCCCGACGGGTACGCGGCCTTCGTGCACCCGCGCTCCGGCCTGGCCGCCCGCTGCGGGCTCGCGCTCGTGAATGCCCCCGGGACGGTGGATGCCGGGTACCGTGGGGAGATCAAGGTGATCGTGGTCAATCTCGACCCGCGCGAGAGCGTCAGGTTCGAGCGTTTCGACCGCATTGCCCAGCTGGTTGTCCAGCGGGTCGAGAAGGTGCGCTTCCACGAGGTGGCGGAACTTCCCGACTCGGCGCGGGCCGAGGGGGGTTTCGGCTCCACCGGTGGTCATGCGGCCGTGGCCGGATCCGGCGCTGGTCAGCAGGGTGGGAATGGCTACGCTTCGGTCGTATCCGACCGGGAAGGACAGTGACGTGTTCGGACGTCGCAAGAAGAACGACTCCGTCAAGGACGGCGGCGCGGCCGAGCAGGTCGTCGACGGCGTCGGCGCCGATGAGCAGGACGGCACGCCGGAGAGCGACGGGGTACAGCCGCGCAGGGTGAACCTGCCGCCGGCCCCGCGGCCCGACGGCCCGTGGGACGTCGCGGAGGTCCCCGGCAACCCCGAGGACGGCCGGGTCGACCTCGGCGGCATCCTCGTACCGGGTGTCGACGGCATGGAGCTGCGCGTCGAGGTCGCCGGTGACGCGATCGTCGCCGCGACCGTGGTGCTCGGGGACAGCGCCGTGCAGCTGCAGGCCTTCGCCGCCCCCCGCAGGGAGGGCATCTGGGGCGAGGTCCGCGAGGAGATCGCCGAGGGCATCACCAAGCAGGGCGGCATCATCGACGAGGTCGAGGGTCCGCTGGGCTGGGAGCTGCGCGCGCAGGTGCCCGTACCGCTCCCGGACGGGCAGACCGGCGCCCAGCTGGTCCGCTTCGTCGGTGTGGACGGCCCGCGCTGGTTCCTGCGCGGTGTCATCTCCGGCCAGGGCGCGGTGCGTCCCGAGTCGGCCGGCGTGCTGGAGCGGATCTTCCTGGACACCGTCGTGGTCCGCGGCGACGGCCCGATGGCCCCGCGCGACCCGATCGTCCTGAAGCTGCCGAACGACGCGCAGATGGTGCCGGACGGCGTGCAGACCGAGGAGCAGGGCCCGGAAGGCTCCCGCTTCGGCGGTGGCATGGGCCAGCTGGAGCGCGGCCCGGAGATCACCGAGGTCCGCTGACCCCGGCGTGAACCCGTACGGCCGGCCGTGGGCCGCGCCCCTGCCGGGGTGCGGCCCACGGCCGTTTCCGGGGCGCCCGTCCGCGCGTGTCGGGCAAGGTGCCGGACAGGTGCCGGACAAGGGCGTCAGGGATCCGTCAGGATCGGCGCATACGCCCCGATCGGCGCGTGAACGGGGTGGACGTCCCGGAGAATGAGCGCATGGGACGCGGCAAGCTAAGGATCTATCTCGGCTCGGCACCCGGAGTGGGCAAGACGTACGCCATGCTCGCGGAGGGCCACCGCCGGGTGGAGCGCGGCGCCGATGTCGTCGTCGGATTCGTGGAGCACCACGGGCGGCCGCGCACCGAGGTCATGCTGCACGGTCTGGAACAGGTGGAGCGCCGCGAGCTCGCCTACCGGGGCGCCGCCTTCACCGAGATGGACGTGGACGCGCTCCTCGCCCGGGGGCCGGCCATAGCCCTGGTGGACGAGCTGGCGCACACCAACGTCCCCGGCTCGCGCAACGCCAAGCGCTGGCAGGACGTCGAGGAGCTGCTGCGGGCCGGGATCGACGTGATCACCACCGTGAACGTCCAGCACCTGGAGTCGCTCGGCGACGTGGTGGAGTCGATCACGGGCGTGCGGCAGCGGGAGACCGTCCCTGACGAGGTGGTGCGCCGCGCCGACCAGATCGAGCTGGTCGACATGTCCCCGCAGGCGCTGCGCCGCCGCATGGCGCACGGCAACATCTACACGTCGGACAAGGTCGACGCGGCCCTGTCCAAGTACTTCCGCCCCGGGAACCTGACCGCGCTGCGCGAGCTCGCGCTGCTCTGGGTCGCCGACCGGGCGGACGAGTACCTCCAGCAGTACCGGGGCGAGCACGACATCCGCTCCACCTGGCAGGCTCGCGAACGGATCGTCGTGGGCCTCACCGGCGGACCCGAGGGGCGCACCCTGATCCGGCGCGCGTCCCGGGTGGCCGCGAAGGGCTCCGGCAGCGAGATCCTGGCCGTCTACATCGCCCGCGGCGACGGGCTGACCGCGGCCTCGCCCAAGGAGCTCGCGGTCCAGCGGACGCTGGTCGAAGACCTCGGCGGAACGTTTCACCATGTGATCGGCGACAACGTCCCCGAAGCGCTCCTCGCCTTCGCCCGCGGGGTCAACGCCACCCAGATCGTGCTCGGCTCCAGCCGCCACCGCTCCTGGCGGAACGTCTTCGGTCCCGGGGTCGGGGCCACCGTCGCCCGCGACTCGGGGCCCGACCTCGACGTGCACATCGTCACGCACGAGGAGGTCGCCAAGGGGCGCGGCCTGCCCCTGGTCCGCTCGGCGGCCCGGCTCGGCCGGGCCAGGCGGGTGGCCGGCTGGGTGGCCGGGGTGGTGCTGCCGCTGGTGCTCGCGACGCTGCTCACCCACATCGACAACGACCCCGGCCTCGCCAACGAGATGCTGCTGTTCCTGGCGTTGACCGTGGCCTCCGCGCTGCTCGGCGGGCTCTACCCGGCGCTGGCCTCGGCCGCCGTCGGATCCCTGCTGCTGAACTACTACTTCGCCCCGCCCCTCCACCGCTTCACCATCTCGGACCCGAAGAACATCGTGGCCATCGCCGTCTTCTTCGGCGTCGCGGGCTCCGTGGCCTCGGTCGTCGACGCGGCCGCCCGCCGCACCCACCAGGCCGCCCGGCTGCGCGCCGAGTCCGAGATCCTCTCCTTCCTGGCCGGCAGCGTGCTGCGCGGCGAGACCACCCTGGACGCGCTGCTGGAGCGGATGCGCGAGACCTTCGCCATGGAGTCCGTGGCCCTGCTGGAGCGGGAGGGCGAGGTCGAGCCCTGGCAGTCCGCCGGCAGCGTCGGCCCCCACCCGGTCACCCGCCCCGAGGACGCCGACGTGGCACTGCCGATCAGCGACCACATGGCGCTGGCCCTGTCCGGGCGGGTGCTGCCCGCGGAGGACCGCCGGGTGCTCGGCGCCTTCGCCGCCCAGGCCGCCGTCGTGCTCGACCGCCAGCGGCTGGTCGGGGAGGCGGAGGAGGCCCGCCGGATGGCGGAGGGCAACCGGATCCGGACCGCGCTGCTGGCCGCCGTCAGCCACGACCTGCGGACGCCGCTGGCCTCGATCAAGGCCTCCGTCAGCTCCCTGCGCTCCGACGACGTGGAGTGGTCCGAGGAGGACCGGGCGGAGCTCCTCGAGGGCATCGAGGCCGGCGCCGACCGGCTCGACCACCTGGTGGGCAACCTGCTGGACATGTCACGGCTGCAGACCGGCACGGTGACCCCGCTGATCCGCGAGATCGACCTCGACGAGGTGGTCCCGATGGCGCTGGGCGGCGTACCCGAGGGAAGCGTGCTGCTGGACGTTCCGGAGACCCTGCCGATGGTGGCGGTGGATCCGGGGCTCCTGGAGCGGACCGTGGCCAACGTGGTCGAGAACGCCGTCAAGTACAGCCCGGCGGGGGAGCCGGTGCTGGTGGCGGCCAGCTTCCTGGGCGACCGGGTCGAGGTACGGGTCGTCGACCGTGGGCCGGGAGTGCCCGACGAGGCCAAGGAGCGGATCTTCGCCCCCTTCCAACGGCACGGCGACGCGCCGCGCGGAGCCGGCGTCGGGCTGGGGCTGGCGGTCGCGCGCGGCTTCGCCGAGGCCATGGACGGCACCCTCGCCGCCGAGGACACCCCCGGCGGCGGGCTGACCATGGTGCTCACCCTGAGGGCGGCGGCCGGCGGGCGGCCGCAGGTCCACGTGAGCGTGGACGGCGAGGGGCGCAGCGCGCCGTCGGGGCGGGCGGGGCCGTCGGGGCGGGCGGGGCCGGCCGGGCCGGCCGGGCCCGAGGGATCCGGAGACGGCCTCGCGCGGAGCCCCGTAGATCTTGATCTTGATTCGATACGGCAGAAGGCAGGACCTCGATGACCCGGGTGCTCGTGGTGGAAGACGAACCCCAGATCGTCCGAGCCCTCGTGATCAACCTGAAGGCGCGCAAGTACGAGGTCGACGCGGCCGGCGACGGGGCGAGCGCCCTGGAGCTGGCGGCCGCCCGCCACCCCGACGTCGTCGTCCTCGACCTCGGCCTGCCCGACATGGACGGGGTCGAGGTGATCAAGGGACTGCGCGGCTGGACCCGCGTCCCGATCCTCGTGCTGTCCGCCCGGCACAGCTCCGACGAGAAGGTCGAGGCCCTGGACGCGGGCGCCGACGACTACGTCACCAAGCCCTTCGGCATGGACGAGCTGATGGCCAGGCTGCGCGCGGCCGTCCGGCGGGCGGAACCCTCCGCCGGGGCCGGCGACGGCGAGGTGATCGTCGAGACCGAGGGCTTCACGGTCGACCTCGCGGCGAAGAAGGCGGTGCGCGAAGGACGCGACGTACGCCTCACACCCACGGAGTGGCACCTGCTGGAGGTCCTGGTCCGCAACGGCGGCAAGCTGGTCAGCCAGAAGCAGCTGCTGCGGGAGGTCTGGGGCCCCTCGTACGGGACCGAGACCAACTACTTGCGGGTCTACATGGCGCAGCTCCGCCGCAAGCTGGAGGCCGACCCCTCCCACCCGAGGCACTTCATCACCGAACCCGGCATGGGATACCGCTTCGAGAGGTAGTGGGCGCGCCGGTAGGCTTCCTGTATGAGTGCTGAACCGCGTCCCGAGAAGTCCGCCAAGCCGGCGAAACCCGCCAGGCCGGCGGGCCGGTTCCGCCGGATGATAGAGCGGCTGTCCACCTCGCAGGAGGACCTGCACTCGGCTGAGCTGCAGGAGGACGCGGAAGCCGCGGGGTGCACGCGGATCTACGACTGCCACGACCGGCAGATCGTCAAGGTGACCGGCACCCTGCGGACCGTCACCCTGCGGCCCCGCGCGGGCGTCCCCGCTCTGGAGGCCGAGCTGTTCGACGGCTCGGCCGCGCTGGACGTCGTATGGCTCGGGCGTCGCTCGATCGTGGGAATCGAACCCGGCCGTCGCATGATCGCCTCCGGGCGGATCTCGATGAGCCACGGCCGTCGGGTGCTCTTCAACCCGAAGTACGAACTCCGACCGCTCGGACAGGAGCACTGACGGTGACGTCACTCGACAAACCGACCACGCCGACCTCGCCGACCTCGCCGACCACGCCGAATTCGGCCGGCACGCCGGTTACGCCCAACACGCCGGTTACGCCCAACACGCCGGTTACGCCCAACACGCCGGTTACGCCCAACACGCCGGTTACGCCCAACACGCCGGGCACGCCCAACACGGCCGGCACGCCGACGACGCCGACCACGCCGGCCGTGGATCCCGCCGCCGAGCCGTCGGCGGACCAGAAGGCCGTGACGCAGGCGGCCCTCTTCGATGCCTTCGGCGGCATCCGGGGCACCGTGGAGACGATGCTTCCCGGGCTGCTCTTCGTCATGATCTACACGGTCAACAAGGACGTGAAGCTGTCCGCGATCGCCGCGGGCGCCGTCGCGGTCCTGCTGGTGATCGTGCGGCTGCTGCGCAAGGACACGGTCAAGCACGCCTTCAGCGGGGTCTTCGGCGTGGGCGTCGGCGTCGCCTTCGCCCTGTTCACGGGCAGCGCCAAGGGCTTCTACCTGCCGGGCATGATCTACGGGGCCGGGCTGGGCGTGGCCTTCACGCTGTCCGCGCTGGTGGGCTTCCCGCTGCTGGGCGTCGTACTGGGACCCGTGTTCAAGGAGAACCTGTCCTGGCGCACGCGCAACCCGGGGCGCAAGAAGGCGTACACCAAGGCCTCTCTGGCCTGGGGGATCATCTTCCTCGCGAAGTACGCGATCCTCTTCCCGCTGTACTGGTGGGGGGACGCCACGCAGCTGGGCTGGGTGCTGATCGCCCTGAAGCTGCCGCCGATGGTGCTGGCGGTGTACTTCACGTGGGTCTTCCTGGCGAAGGCGCCGCCGCCGATCGACGTGATCGCGGAATGGGAGGCGGCGGAAGCCGCCGAGAAGGCGGCCAAGGCCGCCGCCAAGGGCCACGGGGCCTGAGCACCCGCGTAGTACCCCTAGTACCCCCGCCTAGTACCCCGGAACGCACGAAGGGGCGGCCGACCAGGAATGGTCGGCCGCCCCTTCCACGCGTTCCGCGCTCCGGGGTACTACGGGTCAGTCCGCGGCCTGGAGGAGGTCCTCCAGCTGCTCCTCGCGGGCCTGGGCGGAGACGAAGAGGAGCTCGTCGCCCGGCTCCAGGGTCTCCTCGCCGTGCGGGGTGAGCACCCGGTTGCCGCGGATGATCGTGACCAGCGAGGTGTCCTCGGGCCAGGTGATCTCGCTGATCTGCTTGCCGGCGACCTGGGAGTCGGCGGGCAGGGTCAGCTCGACCAGGTTGGCGTCGCCGTGGCTGAAGCGCAGCAGCCGTACGAGGTCGCCGACGCTGACGGCCTCCTCGACGAGTGCCGACATCAGGCGCGGCGTGGAGACGGCGACGTCCACGCCCCAGGACTCGTTGAAGAGCCACTCGTTCTTCGGGTTGTTCACGCGGGCGACGACCCGGGGGACCCCGTACTCGGTCTTGGCCAGCAGCGAGACGACGAGGTTGACCTTGTCGTCACCCGTCGCGGCGATGACCACGTTGCACCGCTGCAGCGCCGCCTCGTCGAGCGAGGTGATCTCGCACGCGTCGGCCAGCAGCCACTCGGCCTGCGGCACCCGCTCGACCGAGATGGCGGTCGGCGCCTTGTCCACGAGGAGCACCTCGTGGCCGTTCTCCAAGAGCTCGCCCGCGATGGAGCGGCCCACCGCACCGGCTCCGGCGATCGCGACCCTCATGCGTGTGCCTCCTCAGGACCCTCGGCGAAGGACGCCTCCACCTTGTCGATCTCGTCCGTGCGCATCATCACGTGGACGAGGTCGCCCTCCTGGAGGACGGTCGCCGACGTCGGCAGCATGGCCTCGCCCAGCCGGGTGAGGAAGGCGACGCGGACGCCGGTCTCCTCCTGCAAATGGCTGACCTTGTGGCCGATCCAGGCGGCGGAGGTGTGCACCTCGGCGAGCTGGACACCGCCGCTCGGGTCGCGCCACAGCGGCTCGGCGCCCGACGGCAGCAGCCGGCGGAGCATCTGGTCGGCGGTCCACCGCACGGTCGCGACGGTGGGGATGCCCAGACGCTGGTAGACCTCGGCGCGCTTGGGGTCGTAGATGCGGGCGGCGACGTTCTCGACGCCGAACATCTCACGGGCCACGCGGGCGGCGATGATGTTGGAATTGTCACCGCTGCTGACCGCCGCGAAGGCGCCCGCCTCCTCGATGCCGGCCTCGCGAAGGGTGTCCTGGTCGAAGCCGACTCCGGTGACGCGGCGGCCGCCGAAGGATGCCCCCAGCCGGCGGAAGGCGGTGGGGTCCTGGTCGATGACGGCGACCGTATGCCCCTGCTGTTCCAGGGTCTGTGCGAGAGCGGAGCCCACTCTTCCGCAGCCCATGATGACGATGTGCACGGCCGTCCTTCCGGCTGTCAGCGGCTCGCTGGTTTCCAGCCTCTTTGCTGCTCTGGCTTAACAGGGTCTCAGACCATGGCCCAAGCTACACACGGGCGGTCACCAGTGTGACCATTTGCGCCGGAGGGGGTGTCTCTTTGCCCTGGATGCGGAGGGACTTCATGCGAGATGGGGGTGGGGGGTTCGTCAGTCTGATTTCGAACGCTTACGATCCTCTGCGTGTCCAAACTGACCGACGTGCCCAAACGGATCCTGATCGGCAGGGCGCTACGCAGCGACCGCCTCGGAGAAACACTCCTTCCCAAGCGGATCGCCCTTCCTGTCTTCGCATCCGACCCGCTCTCCTCGGTGGCGTACGCCCCCGGCGAGGTACTGCTGGTCCTGTCGATCGCGGGTGTGTCGGCGTACCACTTCAGCCCTTGGATCGCCGTCGCGGTCGTGGTGCTGATGTTCACGGTGGTCGCCTCCTACCGGCAGAACGTCCATGCCTATCCGAGCGGCGGCGGTGACTACGAGGTCGCCAACACCAATCTCGGGCCCAAGGCCGGTCTGACCGTCGCGAGCGCCCTGCTCGTCGACTACGTCCTCACGGTCGCCGTTTCGATCTCCTCCGGAGTGGAAAACCTCGGCTCCGCCGTCGATTTCGTCATCGAGCACAAGGTGCTCTCGGCGATGATCATGATCATTCTCCTCACGCTGATGAATCTGCGCGGCGTGAAGGAATCCGGGAATCTCTTCGCCATCCCCACCTACGTGTTCGTCGGCGCGGTATTCGTGATGATCGCCTGGGGCGCCTGGCGCGGCCTCGTCATGGACGACACGATGCGTGCCCCGACGGCCGATCTGGAGATCAAGCCCGAACACCAGGGCCTGGCCGGTTTCGCACTGGTCTTCCTGCTGCTGCGGGCCTTCTCCTCCGGCTGCGCCGCCCTGACCGGCGTCGAGGCCATCAGCAACGGCGTCCCGGCCTTCCGCAAGCCCAAGAGCAAGAACGCGGCCACCACCCTCGCCCTCATGGGCGCCCTGGCCGTCACGATGTTCTGCGGGATCATCGGCCTGGCCATGGCCACCGACGTCAAGATGGCGGAGAAGCCCGCCACGGACCTCCTGGAGAACGGCGTCCCGGTCGGCACGGACTTCGTCCAGCACCCGGTCATCTCCCAGGTCGCCGAGGCCGTCTTCGGCAACGGCAGCTTCCTCTTCATCGTGCTCGCCGCGGCCACCGCGCTCGTCCTCTTCCTCGCCGCCAACACCGCGTACAACGGCTTCCCGCTGCTCGGCTCGATCCTCGCCCAGGACCGCTACCTGCCGCGCCAGCTGCACACGCGCGGCGACCGGCTCGCCTTCTCCAACGGCATCGTGCTGCTCGCGGGCGCCGCGATGCTGCTGGTGTGGGTCTACGACGCGGACTCCACGAAGCTGATCCAGCTCTACATCGTCGGCGTCTTCGTCTCCTTCACCCTGAGCCAGATCGGCATGGTCCGGCACTGGAACCGCCACCTGCGCTCCGAGCGCGACCCCGCCGCCCGCCGCCGGATGCACCGCTCACGGGCGATCAACACCTTCGGCGCCTTCTTCACCGGCATGGTGCTGGTCGTCGTACTGGCCACCAAGTTCATCCACGGCGCCTGGGTCGCCCTGCTGGGCATGGTCATCTTCTACGGAACGATGACCGCGATCCGCAAGCACTACGACCGCGTCTCCAGCGAGATCGCGGCCGCCGAGGGCCCCAGCGAGGACAGCGTGCGCCCCTCACGGGTCCACTCCATCGTCCTGGTCTCCAAGGTCCACAAACCCACCCTGCGGGCCCTGGCCTTCGCCAAGCTGACCCGGTCGGACACCCTGGAGGCGCTCAGCATCAGCGTCGACCCGGTCGAGACCAAGGCGCTGCGCGAGGAGTGGGAGCGGCGCGGGATCAACGTCCCGCTGAAGATCCTCGACTCGCCGTACCGGGAGATCACCCGCCCCGTCGTGGAGTACGTGAAGGGCCTGCGCAGCGAGAACCCGCGCGACGCGGTCAGCGTGTACATCCCCGAGTACGTCGTCGGGCGCTGGTACGAGCACCTGCTGCACAATCAGAGCGCCCTGCGGCTCAAGGGGCGGCTGCTGTTCACTCCCGGTGTGATGGTCACATCGGTGCCGTACCAGCTGGAGTCCTCGGAGCTCGCGAAGAAGCGGGCGAAGAAGCGGGCGGAGTGGAACGCCCCGGGCGCGGTGCGCCGCGGCCCGGTCGACACTCCGCGTACGCGGCCGAAGGACCCCGCGGGGAAGTAGTCCCCGTACAGAAGTAGTCCCCGTACAGGGGTGGCGAACGGCCGGACGAGATCCACGTAAACTGGTGGGTCGGTCGTCCGGCCGTTCCGCATTTTGCCTTCCTTACTTAGCCTTGGAGCTTTCCCACCATGACGGAGCAGAACGAGAAGCAGTCACTGGTCGGGGAGGAGTACGAGGTCGAGGTCGGCCCCGTCGCACACGGCGGGCACTGCATCGCCCGGACCGCCGAGGGCCGCGTCCTGTTCGTCCGCCACACCCTGCCCGGCGAGAAGGTCGTGGCCCGCGTGACCGAGGGCGACGCGGACTCCCGCTTCCTGCGCGCCGACGCCGTCACCGTCCTGGACCCCTCCAAGGACCGCACCCCGGCCCCGTGCCCGTACGCCGGCCCCGGCAAGTGCGGCGGCTGCGACTGGCAGCACGCCAAGCCGGGCGCCCAGCGCCGGCTCAAGGGCGAGGTCATCGCCGAACAGCTGCTGCGGCTCGCCGGGCTCACCCCGGAGCAGGCCGGCTGGGACGGCACCGTCATGCCGGCCGAGGGCGACAAGGTGCCCGCCGGCGAGGTCCCGCAGTGGCGCACGCGCGTACAGTTCGCCATCGACGAGGACGGCCGCGTCGGCCTGCGCAAGCACCGCTCGCACGACATCGAGCCGATCGACCACTGCATGATCGCGGCGCCGGGCGTCAGCGAGCTCGGCATCGAGCAGCAGGACTGGCCCCAGATGGCCACCGTCGAGGCCATCGCCGCGTCCGGCTCGGGCGACCGCCAGGTCGTCCTCACTCCCCGCCCCGGCGGCCGCCTTCCGCTCGTGGAGCTGGACAAGCCGGTCTCCGTCCTGCGCGTCGAGGAGAAGGACGGCGGCGTCCACCGCGTCCACGGCCGCCCCTTCGTCCGCGAGCGTGCGGACGGCCGCACCTACCGCGTCGGCATGGGCGGCTTCTGGCAGGTCCACCCGCAGGCCGCGGACACCCTGATCAAGGCCGTCATGCAGGGCCTGATGCCGCGCAAGGGCGAGATGGCCCTCGACCTCTACTGCGGCGTCGGCATCTTCGCGGGCGCCCTCGCCGAGCGCCTCGGCGACACCGGCGCGGTGCTCGGCATCGAGTCGACGAAGCGCGCGGTCGAGGACGCCCGGCACAACCTGGCCGACTTCCCGCGGGTGCGCATCGAGCAGGGCAAGGTCGAGCAGATCCTCCCCAAGACGGGCATCACCGAGTGCGACCTCGTCGTCCTCGACCCGCCCCGCGCGGGCGCCGGCAAGCAGACGGTCCGCCACGTGGCGGGCCTCAACCCGCGCCGCATCGCCTACGTGGCATGCGACCCGGCGGCCCTGGCCCGCGACCTCGCCTACTTCCAGGAGAACGGCTACAAGGTCCGCACCCTGCGCGCCTTCGACCTGTTCCCGATGACGCACCACGTGGAGTGCGTGGCCATCCTGGAGCGGGTGGCCAAGGACGCCTGACCTGCGGGTCAGGGCGGTGTGCATGACGTGCGGTGTGTGCGTTACGGGCGATGTCTTGGCGCCCGTGATGCACGTTTGACGGACGCCCGACGCGCTTTCCTGATGGTGCGTCAGAAGGAAAAGCCGCCTTCCGCACGAGGACGAACCCTCGTGCGGAAGGCGGCATTGATCTGCGCGCTGGACTTGGTGGGGCCCGATTCCGGCCAAGCTCTCGAACTCCTCGCCTGAACACGTACGGTGACGGCCGGGAGAAGGTTCCAACTCCCCTTGCGTCTACGCGAACTTCAACGACTGGTCGGTCCGCGACTTGCAGTCCGCCGAGATGAAGGTGGGACTGGGGCCCCTGCAAGGGCAAGGACCCGGCCGTGCCGTGACACGGCTCGCCGGAGAGGTCGTGGTCGTCACCGGCACGAGGGGAGGTCGGCATCGCGGCAGGGCGAACAGCGGGGAGGCGAGGGGGAGTCAGGCCGCCGGGCTGTCGACTCCCGCATCCTGCCGCTCCAGCCGCCGGACGCGTTCGGCGTCGGATGTGCGCGGGCAGGTGACGCAGGCCTCGGCGGGGCGGATGGCGTAGTACAGGCAGCAGCCGAGCCGTGTGCGGGTCTGGTGGGTACGGCCGTCCGTGCCCGGCAGGCGACGGAACGACGCGGCGCCGGGGAAGGGCGGGGTATCGCCCGGCAGTACGGCGCCGGCCGCGCGGACGGCGGCATCCTCCTCGCAGAGCATGCGCCCCAGATGCCAGATGCCGGATACCAGGTCGTCGGTGACCATGCCCCACAGGGCACGCGGGCCGCGCTTCAACGCGCTCTGGAAGACGGCGAGTAGGGGTGTGACGTGTTCGGCGACGACGGCCCGCAGTTCGGCCCGGAGCTCGTCCTCCCCGGCGAGGACCCGGACGCCGGGCAGGCCGGCCGCGAGGTCGCCGGCCAGGCATGCGAAATCGCCGGGGCGAAGCGCGAGGTCACCGGTACGGGAGTCGATCCACACGTCCTCGGGCCGGATCCGGGGCACCCTGCGGTCCAGATACCAGGGGCCGCTGACCAGCAGACAGAGCGACCACAGGTAATGGTGCAGCAGTCGGGAGGCCGCCACGTGTCGGCGGGGAACGCAGTCGTATCCGGCCTGGATGCGGGCCGTCTCCTCGGCGATCAGCCGCTCGTGGCAGCGGTCGAGGTCGGCCACGCTGATCCAGTCGCGCCCGGCTTCCGCGGGCGGCTCCGTGGTGGTCAATTCGACGTGCAGGCCGGGGGATCGCTCCGTGAGACGCCGGTAGGTTCCGCCCGGCAGATCGACGGCGCACGGCCGGATCAGCTGCGTCTCGGGCATGACGGCTCCAAACCTTGACCAACATCGACTAAGGTGAGGCTCACCTTATAGTTACGGGCAGATCGATGCGCGCACCGACTTCTCGGTACGGAACAGGACTTGACGAACTTAGGTAAACCTACCCTAATATTACGTCTCGTGCTGAAACTCGATCTACCGGCTTCCACAGCGCCGACGGCGCAGGGGTCCTCAGCGGTACGGCGGCTCCTGCTGCTGACCGCGGGCCTTTGCGCGCTCGTGCTGTGCACGGCCATGAGCCTCGCCCTCGGAACGCGTCCGATCCCGCTGCCCACCGTGCTCGACGCACTGTTCGGCGGCGGGCGCGGCGGCGACGCCGATGTGGTGACGGGGCTTCGGGTTCCGCGCACCCTCATCGGTCTGGTGGTCGGGGGCGCTCTCGGGGTGGCCGGGGCCGTCGCGCAGGGCGTCACCCGCAACCCGCTGGCCTCGCCCGTCACCCTCGGCATCAACGCCGGCGCGAGCTTCGCGGTGGTCACCGCCATCTTCACGCTGGGCCTCGACCGGCCGATCGAGTACCTGTGGTTCGCCTTCGCCGGCGCGGCCGCCGCCGCCCTCGCCGCCTTCGCGATGTCACGCCGGGGCGGCGACCTCGACCCGGTCCGCCTCGCCCTCAGCGGCACCGTACTGACCGTGGTGCTGACCTCCTGGACGTCCGCGCTGATGCTCGCCAGCCACCGCACCCTCGATGAGGCCCGGTTCTGGCTGGCGGGCTCGATCGGCGGCCGCAACCTGGACGTACTCACCCCTGTCCTCGGCTTCGTCGCGCTCGGCCTGCTGGCCTCCTTCGCCATTGCCCCCGCGCTCAACGCGCTCGCCCTCGGCGACGAGACGGCGCAGTCGCTCGGCGTACCGGTCGCCCGGATCCGGCTGATCGGCGGACTCGCCGTGGTGCTGCTGGCCGGCTGCGCGGTGGCGGTCGCCGGGCCGGTGGCCTTCATCGGCCTGGCCGCACCGCACCTGGTCCGCCCGATGCTCGGGGGCGACCACCGCTGGCTGGTGCCCGGCTGCCTGATCGCCGGTCCCGTCCTGCTGCTCGCCGCCGACGTGCTCGGCCGCGTGGCGGCCCGCCCGTCCGAGATCGAGGTCGGCATCGTGACGGCCTTCCTCGGTGCGCCCCTGCTCGCCGTACTGGCCCGGAAGGTGGCGCGATGACCGCCCTCCTCGCCACCCCCGAGACGGCGCCGGCCCCCCGCCGCCGCAGCGCCCGGTCCAGGGCGCGCAACCGCACGCTGGTCTGGTGCGCGATCGCGGCCGTCGTTCTGGTGGCGCTGACGGGCATCGCGCTGGGCACCGGCCAGGTGAAGATGTCCGTCTGGGACGCGCTGCGTGCGCTGGCCGGCCTGGGCGACCCCGGCGACGTACTGGTCGTCCGTCAGTTCCGGGCGCCCCGGGTGGTTTCGGCGCTGATCGCGGGCGCGGGTCTGGCGGTGGCCGGCTCGATGCTGCAGCGGTTGTTCCGCAACCCGCTCGCGTCCCCCGACACCATCGGCGTCACCGGCGGCGCCTCGTTCGGCGCGACGCTCATGCTGGCCACCGGCGCCTCGCAGGCGATGATCCCGCTGGCCGCACTGGGCGGCGGACTGCTCGCCGCCCTGCTGCTCGGGGGCTTCGCCTGGCGCTCGCGGATGGCCGTCACCCGGCTGGTACTGGTCGGCCTGGCGGTGCAGCAAGGCCTGGCGGCGGCCGTCAACCTGATGATCGTGCGCTTCCCCGCGGAACTCGCCACCTCGGCGATGCAGTGGACCACCGGCTCGCTGTACGGACGCAACTGGCCGGAGGTGTGGGCGGCCGGTGGTGCCATCGCGCTGACCGCCGCCGGAGCCTTCCTGATGAACCGCCGGGTCTCCGTGCTCGACCTCGGCGACGACTCCGCCGGAGGCCTCGGCCTCAACCCGAACCGGGACCGGCTCTGGCTGCTGCTGCTCACCATCGCGCTCGCCTCGCTGGCGGCCGCGCTCACCGGCCCCGTCGCCTTCGTGGCGCTCGCCGTACCCCACCTGGTCCGGCTGCTGGCCGGCCCGCCCACCGTCGCGACGCTGGCACTGACCGCGCTGGTCGGCTCCGTCCTGCTGCTCTCCTCCGACCTCCTGGTCCTGCACGTACTGCCCGTCCACGGCCTGCCGGTCGGCGCCGTCACCGCGACCCTCGGCGCGCCGTGGCTGCTGTGGCTGATGATCCGACAGGGCCGGCTCCCCCAGAGGAACGACTCATGACCGCCAACCAGCTGGCCACCCAGAACCTCACCTTGCGTTACGGCAGCCGGGAGATCATCGGAGGCCTCGACCTGACGCTTCCGGGCAACGCGGTGACGGCGATCGTCGGCCCGAACGCGTGCGGAAAGTCCACCCTGCTGCGCGGCCTGGTCCGGCTGCTCGACCCGGCGTCCGGGACGGTCACGCTGGACGGCGCCGACGTCCACCGGATGTCCGCGCGGGCACTGGCCCGCCGGATGGGCCTGCTGCCCCAGCAGCCCGTCACGCCCGAGGCGATCACCGTCGAGTCGCTGGTGAGGCTCGGCCGCTTCCCCCACCAGCGGATGCTCAGCCCCTGGTCGAAGGCCGACCAGGCGGCGGTCGAGGAGGCGCTGGAGCGCACCGGCACCGCCGAACTGCGCGACCAGCCGGTGGACCAGCTCTCCGGCGGCCAGCGCCAACGCGCCTGGATCGCCCTCGCCCTGGCCCAGGACACCGAACTCCTGCTGCTCGACGAGCCGACCACCTTCCTGGACCTGCGCCACCAGCTCGACGTACTGAACCTGGTCGCCGACCTGCACGCGGAGGCCGGCCGCACGGTCGTGATGGTGCTGCACGACCTCGGCCAGGCAGCCCGTTACGCCGACCACCTCGTGGTCCTCCACGCCGGAAGGCTCGCGGCCGCGGGACCGCCGGCCGAGGTGCTGACGGCGGAACTCGTCGAATCCGTGTTCCAGGTGCCCTGTCAGGTCGTCCCCGACCCCGAGACCGGCACGCCGCTGGTCATCCCGTGCGCCCGTATCCCCGCCGGCGCCCGTAGCCCGCGGACCGCCACCGTCTGATCCTCCCCGATCGCCGGCCCCCCCCTTCGGGTCCCGCTCTCACCGCGGGCTCCCGCTCTGCCCGAAACAGCCCTGCCCGAAACACAGTCAGGAATCCTCATGGCTCGCACCGCCCTCGCCCGTAGACTGCCCGTCGCCGTCCTCTCCCTCGCCCTGTCCACCACCCTGCTCACCGCCTGCGGCAACAGCGACAGCCCGGACGCCGCGAAGCCCGCCGCCGGCCAGAGCGCCGCCGGATCCGCCGCCACCTTCCCGCGTAGCGTCAAGCACGCCGCCGGCACCGCCGAGATCAAGGCGCAGCCCAAGCGCGTGGTGGTCCTGGACAGCGGTGAGCTGGACGACGTCACGCTGCTGGGCATCACGCCGGTCGGCGCCGTCTCCCCGCACATGAAGACCGAGGGCGGCTTCCCGAACTACCTCAAGGACAAGATCAAGGACACCAAGGACGTCGGCCCGATGACGGAGCCGAACCTGGAGCTGATCGCCTCCCTGAAGCCGGACGTCATCCTCTCCTCGAAGGTCCGGCACGGGAAGGTCTTCGACAAGCTCAACGCCATCGCCCCGACTGTCCTCGCCGAGACCACCGGCCTGCCCTGGAAGGAGAACCTCGCGCTGTACGCCCAGGCCCTGGGCAAGGAGACCGAGGCGAAGAAGGCGCTGGACGACTACCAGGCCCGCGCGACCAAGCTCGGCCAGGCCATCAAGGAGAAGAACGCCGGCACCGCCCCGACCGCCTCGGTCGTGCGCTTCGTGGCCGGCCCGACCCGCCTCTACCAGAAGGCCTCCTTCAGCGGCACCGTGCTCAAGGACGTCGGCCTCGCCCGTCCCGCCTCGCAGGATGTCGACGCCGCGATGCTGGACGTCAGCGCCGAGGAGATCAACAAGGCCGACGCCGACCTGGTCTTCGTGACCGTCGCCGACGACCCGACCAAGACCAAGCAGAACGAGGTCCAGAGCACCGCCGTCTGGCAGGGCCTGAACGCCGTCAAGAACGGCAAGGTCTTCAACGTCCCGGACGAGACCTGGATGTCCGGCATCGGCGTGCAGGCCGCCGACCAGATGCTGGGCGACATCGCCAAGGCCGCCGGCGTCGACGCCCCGAAGTAGCACCGGTGCGGGGGCGGGCCGGCCTGGCCCGCCCCCACCGCGCCACCGCTGCCACCACCCCAGGAGAGGACCGTTTCCCCATGCGGCTGTACCTGCTCGCGCTCAACCCCACCGATTCCGTCACCGAAGGCTTCCTGCCGGCCGCCGCGGAGCTGGGCCTCGACGTCACCGTCCTCTCCGACTCCGCCGACCCGCACCGCCTCGCCTACGCCGCACTGCCCTTTGCGCCCGAGGTGCTGGAGTGCGACGTCCGGGACTTCCGCGAGGTCGTCAGCCGCATCTCCCGCCATCACGCACCGGACGCGGTCTTCACCAACAGCGACCACCTGCAGACGCAGGCCGCCCTCGCCGCGCAGTACTTCGAGCTGCCGGCCAAGGACTGGAAGGCCACCCTGCGGACCAAGAACAAGGCCGAGCTGCGCCGCCACCTGACGGCCCGCGGGCTGGACGCCGTCCGGTCGGCGGAACTGGCCCCCGGCCAGGACCCGTCCGTACTCGGCGAGCTGGGCATCCCCTTCCCCTGCATCGTCAAGCCCAGGGAGGGCGTGGCGAGCGAGGACGTGGCGCTGGCCGAGGACCTGGAGCACCTGATCCGGCTCGCCAAGGAAATCCAGCAGCGCCGTACGGGCACCGCCCTCGTCGTCGAGGAGTTCCTGGACGGCGAACTGCGGACGCTGGAGACCCTCGGCGACGCAAGCCGGCGGCACGTGCTCGGCGGCTTCCGGACCCAGCTCTCCGGGCCGCCCGGCTTCATCGAGGAGGTGATGGAGTTCGCCCACGAGCACCCGCGGCCCGTGGTGGACCAGATCCTCGCCCAGCTGGACGCGCTCGGAGTCGGCTTCGGCGCCTGCCACACCGAGTTCGTCGTCCAGGCCGACGGCCGCGCCCGGATCATCGAGGTGAACTACCGTGCCATAGGCGACCGGACGGACCTGGCGATGGCCCGGATCCTGGGCATCCCCTACTTCGAGCACGTGCTGCGCACGCACCTCGGCGAGCCGCTTCCCGCCGACCTCGGCGCCCGCACGGACATCCAGGCCCACAACCTGGCCGTCTGCGCCGACCGCGCCGGCACCCTGAACGCCGCCCCCGAGGCGTACGACCAGGTGATCGACGGCATCGAACTCTCCTACCGCCCCCTGCGGGCCGTCGGTGAGCGCCACCCGCACTACCGCACCAACCGCGACTACCTCGGCATGATCTGGGCCCTCGGTCCCGACCTGGACGAACTGCGCCGGGTGACGGCCGAGTTCGCCGCCGCACACCAGTGGGAGATCACCCCGTGAGCGCCGAACGGATACTGACGCTGCGGGTGCTGTCCGCGCTGCTGCGGGAGGACCTGCTCGGTCTGCGCACCCTCAGCGTCCCCGTACGCCGCACGGACGGGTCGTGGCTGCGCCTGGACCGGGACGGCAGCAGCACACTGCTGCTGCCGGTGGCCGAGGACGGCTTCCAGTGCGAGTACGCCGCGCGGCTGCCGCTCCTGGAGGTGGACGGCGTCCAACTGGAGACCCTCGACGGTGTGCTGGCCGCGCTGCGCGAGCTGGCCGAACCCGAGGACCGCGGCGGCCACGACGCCTTCGCCGAGGAATGCCGGCAGACACTCGCCACCATGGAGTTGCACGACAAGGTGCGGCCCGAGGTGCTGGCCGCACTCGCGGCCCGCTACGGCGGCGACCCCGCCCAGTGGTCGGGGCTGGGCGCCTCGCTCGCCCAGGACACCCTGGCCGCCTACCTGGACCACCCGGTCTACCCGACGGCACGCGGCCGGGCCGACCTGACGGAGGATCAACTCTCCGCCTACGCGCCGGAGTTCCACCCGTCGTTCCTGCTGCGATGGTTCGCCGTACCCGTCGGCACGTTCGACCTGCACACCGAGGAGCCGCTGCCCGACTGGTGGCCCACGCCGGAAGCGATCGGCCTGCCCGAACTGGCCGAAGGCCACCTCACCGTGCCCGTCCACCCGCTGACCGCCGGCGCCCCGCTGACGGACGCGCTGCGCGAGGCGGGCCTGGAGGGCGTGGCCGTACCGGGCCCCACGCCGTACCTGGAGGTCGTACCCACCCTGTCGATGCGGACCGTGGCCGTGGCCCGCGACCCTCGCTGCCACCTCAAGCTCCCGCTGGCCACCGCCACGCTCGGCATGCGCAACCGCCGTACCATCAAGGCCGGAGTACTGCCGGACGGCGCCGCCGGACAGCGCCTACTGGAGACGGTGATCGGCCTGGAGCCGCGCTTCACCGCGACGATCCTGCACGCGGACGAGCAGAGCTACGGGGAAGGCGGCCACGAGCTGCTGGCCGTGCTGCTGCGCCGCTATCCCGAAGGCATGGAGGATGCGGTGACCGTCCCGCTGGCCTCACTCGCGGCCACGGCGCCCGGCGGCCGACTGGTCGTGGACCACCTCGCCGACCGCTTCTACGACGGTGACCACCTCGCCCTCTACGACGCCTTCCTGACCCTGCTCCTCGACTGGCAGACCACCCTCTTCCGCTACGGCATCGCCCTGGAGTCGCACCAGCAGAACACCTCGCTGGTGTTCGACCGGGCCGACGGCGCCACCAGGCTCCGGCTGCTCTACAAGGACAACGACGGCCTGCGCATCAACGGGTCCCGCCTGAACGCCGCCCTGGGCGAATTCGCTCCGGCACCCAAGGAGTTCGACGACGCCCGGATCTTCGCCGACAGCGACCGCCCGCTCACCGACCTGTTCACCACCATCACCGGCCACCTGTGCGCGGCCTCACTCGCCTTCGCCCTGTCCGCCCAGGACCGGATCCCGCTGGAGACCTCCCTCGGGTTGCTCCGCGAGCGGCTGAGCCAGGCCGTCGACCGCCTCCGCGGCGACGGCGCCGCGCTGCGCGCCGACCTGCTGGACGCCGACCGGCTGCCGGTCAAGGCCATGGTCACCGCGGGCACCCTGCTCAGCAAGCAGAGATCCGGCGCCGCCGACATCAACAAGCACTACACCAGCGGCCCCAACTACCTCCGGCCGGCGAAGGTCGCGCGATGACCACCGACACCCTGGTGGGCTCCGTCGCAGCCGGGCGGCACTCGGACGGGCTGGACCGCCGGCAGGTGCACGCCATCGCCGCGTGCTACTTCGTCGCCTCGTTCGCCGCCCTCGGCCTGCCCCCGTACCTCACCGCGATCCTGCCCGCGCTCGGCGACCCGACCGGCAGCTGGGCCGGCGTGCTCTACATCGTGCCGACCGTGTTCAGCGCGCTGGGCGCACCGCTCTGGGGCCGGCTGGCCGACCGTTTCGGCCGCAAGCGGCTCCTGCTGCGCGCCCAGCTCGGCCTCACCGTCTCCTTCCTGCTGGCGGGCGCCGCGCAAAGCCTGCCGGCCTTCACGGTCGCCCTCGTACTGCAGGGCTTCCTCGGGGGCACCTTCGCCGCCACCAACGGCTACCTCGCCGCCGCCCTCGAAGGCCCCCGGCTGTCGAAGGCCCTCACCCTGATGCAGGGCAGTGCCCGGGCCTCGCTGGTCGCCGCGCCGATCCTGGTCGGGGCGCTGACCCCGTGGATCTCACCGCACCGGCAGTACCTGGTGATGGCCGTCCTTCCACTGGCCGCCGCCGCCCTGCTGGCCCTGCTGCCCGAACCGGCCCGGCCCGCACCGCGTGCCGAGGAAGCCGACGCGACCGGGTCCGTACCGGCGGCGGGACCGCTGCGCCTGCTCTACGCCTTCGAGTTCGTGTTCGTCTTCTCCACCGTCATCTCCTTTCCCTATCTGATAGCCCTGGTCGAGGAACGGCTGCCCGGCGTCTGCGGAACCGTCTCCGGGGTGCTGTTCGCCCTGCCGCACCTGTGCTACTTGGTGTTCGCCGCCCGGGTGCACACCGCGTTCCTCGACCGCCCCCGGGCCGGAATCGCACTGGGCTTCGGCTTCGTCGCCCTGGGCCTGGCCGGCCATGCCGTCACCCACTCGCTGCTCACTTTCGTGCTGGTGCGCCTGCTGCTCGGCGCCGGGCTCACCCTCGGCCTCGTCTGCCTCTCGGTGCTCGCCGCCGAGGCAGCGCGCGGCCGCGCCCCCGGCCGGATGTTCGGCACCCTCGAATTCGTCTCCAAGGGCGGCGCGGTAGCCGCCGGCGCCGTCGCGGCCCTCGCCAACAGCACGCTCGGCGCCTCCGCGCCCGTGTTGATCGGCACCGCCGCCGCGCTGGCCGCCGCGCTCGGCGCCGCCGCGCTCGCCCGTTTCCCCCGTAGCCGATGGAGTCATTGATGCCTCTGCCCGTACAGCCGCTGGCCTCACCCGCGCTCGACCTGCCCGCCGCCGACCATGCGGTGGCGCACACCCTGCTCAACTGCCTGCTGCGTGAGGTGTCCGGCCCCGAGCACCAGAGCGCCGTCGTCGACGGCCGGCTGCTGATCCGCCTCCCCCGGCGCGGGGTACTGCTCCGCGTCGCGCTGCGGCGGACCTCGCTGATCGGCGCCCACCGTTTCACCGGCCCCGCCTTCGAGGAACGCGCGGACGGCTGGGCCGAGCTGAGCTGGCGCGAGCTGGCCGAGCACCTCGGGCAGGAGCTGACCCTGCGCAGCGGAGTCGGCAACGAAGAGTTCATCGAGCAGGTGGCCTCCAGCCACCAGGGCATCGCCAGCGCACTGACCGGCCGGGGCGAGCCCGACGGCGACCGCTACCTCGAGTCCGAGCAGGCACTCCTGTTCGGCCACCGCTTCCACCCCGCCCCCAAATCGCGCTCCGAGGACCGGACCGCCTGGGCCGCGTACGCGCCGGAGGCCCGCGCCTCCTTCCCGCTGCGCCACCTCGCGGTACGTGCGGACCTCCTCGCCGAGGAGAGCCTCGACCCGGCCGTGACCGCCATGATCGACGGGCTGCGCGAGGTCCCCGCCGGATACCGGCTGCTGCCCGCACACCCCTGGCAGTACGAGCTGCTGCGCGACAACCCCGCCCTGCGGGCGGCCATCGCGCGCGGTGACGTCCTGGACCTGGGCCCCGGCGGCGACCCGTTCACCGCGACCGCCTCCGTGCGCACCCTCTACGGCGAGGACGCCTTCCTGAAGTTCAGCCTGAACGTTCGGATCACCAACTGCCTGCGCAAGAACGCCGCGTACGAGCTGACCGGCGCGGTCGCACTCACCAGGCTGCTGGCCCCGGCACTCGGCGAACTGGCCGAAAGGTTCCCGGACGCGACGATGCTGCGCGAGCCCGCCTTCCGCACCCTGGCCCTGCCGGGCCCCGACGGAAACGCCGACCTCGCCCTGTTCGAGGGCTTCGGGCTGATCGTCCGCGACGGCCTGGCCGGCGCCGTGCGCCCGGGTGTCACCGCGCTGCTCGCGGCGGCCGTGGCCGACGAGTACCCGACCAGCTCCGCCCACATCTCCCACCTGCTCGACGGCGCCGAGCCGCAGGAGGCCTTGCGCTGGTGGGCGACGTACCTGCGGCTGCTGCTGCCGCCCGTGCTGGCCGCCTACTTCGACCACGGAGTGGTCCTGGAGCCGCACCTGCAGAACGTGCTGATCGGCGTGGACGGCGACGGGCACCCCGCCCAGGTCCTCTTCCGCGACCTGGAGGGCACCAAGCTCGTCCCCGAGCAGAACGCCTCGCTCCTCGCCCAGCTGCCCCCCCAGGTCGCGGGGCCGATGGCCTACGACGCGCAGCGCGGCTGGGACCGGGTCGTCTACTGCCTCCTCGTCAACCACGTCTCCGAGCTGCTCGCGGCGCTGGCCGACCAGTACCCCGAGCTGGAGGGCGCCCTGTGGGAGGAGGTCCGCTCCGCCCTGCAGTCCTACGCCGACGAGCACGGCTGCCCGCCCCGGCTCAGCGCCCTGCTGGCCGGCGTGCCGCTTCCCGCCAAGGCCAATCTGCTGACCCGCTGGGAACGCAAGGCCGACCGTGCGGCCGACTACGTGCGGCTGTCGTCCCCGATCGCCGAGTCCGTGCTGGCCGAAGCCGCCCACCCCTCCGTCTGGAGCACCCGATGACCGTCACCCCCCTGGTATTCGGCCACGTCGCCGCGCTCCCCGCGGACGATCTCCCGGCGTACGTGTACGACCTGGACGCGCTGCGCACGCACGCGGCGGCCGTCCGGGCCGCGCTGCCCGCCGGCGTCGAGCTGTACTACGCGGCCAAGGCCAACCCGGAGCCGGCCGTCCTCGCCGCGCTGCGCGGGTCGGTCGACGGCTACGAGGTCTCCAGCGGGGGCGAGCTGGCACACGTGCGCCGGGCCGTGCCGGACGCGCCGCTGGCCTTCGGTGGTCCCGGCAAGACGGAGGCCGAGATCACCGAAGCCGTCCGCGTCGGGGTGCACCGCTGGCACGTGGAAGGAGTACAGGAGCTGCACCGGCTGGCGGACGTACTGGCGGCCACGCCGCAGGCCTCGGTCGACGTCATGCTGCGGGTGAACCTGCCGGTCACCTCGGGATCACTGGACTCCGTCGCCCTCGCGATGGGCGGCCGGCCCACCCCGTTCGGCATGGACCCCGACGGCGCCGAGGCGTGCGTACGCCTGCTGGCCGGCCCGCTGGGCAGCCGCCTGCGGCTGCGCGGTATCCACGCGCACCTGGCCAGCGGCTTGGACGCCTCCGCCCAGCTGGCGGTCGCCGAGCACATCACCGACTGGTCCGCCGAACTCGCCGAGCGCCACGCCGTCACGTTCGAGGAGATCAACATCGGTGGCGGGATGGCCGTCGACTACACCGATCCGGCCGCGCGCTTCGACTGGACCGCCTTCGGCGCCGGGCTGGAGAAGCTGCTCGCCCGCCACCCCGGGCTGACCCTGCGCATCGAGCCCGGGCGGGCTCTGACCGCGTACTGCGGCTGGTACGCCACCGAGGTGATCGACGTGAAGCAGAGCTACGGCGAGGACTTCGCGGTGCTTCGCGGCGGTACCCACCACCTGCGCACCCCCGCCACCCGGGGCCACGACCAGCCGTTCACCGTCCTGCCCGTCGAGGACTGGCCGCACCCCTGGGCCCGCCCGGCCACCACCACCGGCCGCGCCACCCTGGCCGGCCAGCTCTGCACCCCCAAGGACGTCCTCGCCCACCGCGCCCCCGTGGACGGTCTGCGCACCGCGGACCGGGTGGTCTTCGCACTCGCGGGCGCCTACGCCTGGAACATCTCGCACCACGAGTTCCTGATGCACCCGCGCCCCGGCTTCCACTTCCTCGGCTCGGACGACGCCTGACGGCCCCGGAAGCCGGCGGCGGCCACACAGGGCCCCTGCGCGCCGCCGCCGGTCACCGTCACCGCGAGTCCACCCATGTGTGGGCTGTGGCAGCGGCTGCGGCAGCGGCAGTGGCCGGGATCGGGATCTCGAAGTGGACCGTTCCGAAGCCCCCGTGCTCGCCCGTCGTGCGGGCGTCGTAGACCTCCGTCGCGAGACCGCGCCAGAACGCCTCCGCGCCGGGGATGTCCACATTCGTGTGCAGGTAGATGCTCTCGTAGCCGGGGATCCGCGCGGCGAACTCGCAGGCCATCAGCACCATGGCACGGGCCAGTCCGTTCCGGCGGTGGCCGGGACGCACGTACACGCGCAGCAGTTGGGCGGTGCGGCCGGACGGGTAGCGCTCGGTGAGCCACCGCGGGTGTGGCGGGTGGGCGGGGCCGCGGGAGTGCAGCGCGGTGGTGCCCACGACCTCGCCGCCGCGCACCGCCACGACGAGGGTGTGGCGCGGATGGGCGAGGTAGGTGGCGTCGATGTCGACGACGTCGGAGTGCCAGCGGGGGACGTATCCGTAGTCGAACTCCCGGTAGAACGTGTCGAGCATGACGCTCCGCGCGCCCGGGACGTCCTGCGGTACGGCGTGCCGCACCAGGTACGGGCCGATCGCCCGATCACTCATCAGCTCTCCCATGGGTCGATGGGGTCGATGACTCCCCTCCGGTTCACGAGCGGCAGGCTACCGGAAAACCTCTCTATTGGAAATGAAAACGATTTCCGATAGCTTCTCTTCGGTCCGGTGCGGCCCCCTGCTGTCAGGTGGGCCGTGCCGCTCGTATGCCCGAGAGCTGTGACGGCGGTCTGAGAGGAAGTCCCGTGGGACATCTGCTGGTTATCGAAAGCTGGGTGGGGTCGATGAGCAGGCTCCTGCCCAGGGCGGTCGGCGAAGGCGGCCACGAGTTCACCTTCGTCACCCGGGACCTCCACCACTACCTGCGTGCCGCCTCCGCCGACGGACCGCATCCGCTGCTCGCGGCGCGCAACATCGTCACCGCGGACACCAACGACATGGACGCGCTCCTGGCGCACCTGGAGCGGCTGCA
Organism: Streptomyces sp. ISL-66; assembly: GCF_018614135.1. Classification (GTDB taxonomy): domain Bacteria; phylum Actinomycetota; class Actinomycetes; order Streptomycetales; family Streptomycetaceae; genus Streptomyces. The sequence continues at coordinate 30,730 of NZ_JAGGOW010000065.1, read as the reverse complement.
CGCCGTGCTCGCCTTCGACGGGGTGGTCTCCTCCTGCGACTACTACCTGCCGGCGGTCGCGCGCACGGCCGAGCGGCTGGGTCTTCCCGGCCCCGCCCCCGAAGCGGTCGAGAGCGCCTGCCGCAAGGACCTGACCCGCCGGGTGCTGGCCGACGCCGCGGTGCCCGGCCCCCGCTTCGCGCTCTGCACGGACGTGGTGCGGGCGGCGGCCGCCGCCCGGGAGATCGGCTATCCGCTGGTCGTCAAGCCCGTGGACCTGTGCGCCGGGATGCTGGTACGAGAGGTCCGCGACGAGCGGGAACTGGAGGCGGCCTGCCGGGCGCTGGAGGAGTTCCCGGTCAACGCGCGGGGCCAGGACCGCAGTCCGGTCCTCCTCCTCGAAGAGCTCCTCACCGGCCCCGAAGTCAGTGTCGAGACCGTCTCCTCCAGCGGAGTCACGCGTGTGGTCGGAGTCACCGACAAGAGCATCAAGGGGGCTCCGGCCTTCATCGAAACGGGCCACATGTTCCCGGCGGGCATCGAGCCGGAGCTGGAGCGGGAGGCGACCGAGACCGCCGTGGCGGCGATCAAGGCCCTCGGGCTGGACCAGGTGGTCTGCCACACCGAGATCAAACTGACCCCCGACGGGCCCAGGGTGGTCGAGGTGAACCCCCGCCCGGCCGGCAACCAGATCACCGAGCTGGTACGCCGGGTCACGGGCATCGACCTCGCCGCCGCCTGCGTGGACGTCGCCCTCGGCCGCGACCCGGACCTCACCCCGCGAGCGACCGGCGTACGCAGCGCCGCCATCGCCTTCCTGCTGCCGGACACCACCGGCGTCCTCACCGGCATCCAGGGTGCGGACAGCGTCCGGGAAGTGCCGGAGGTGCTGGAGCTCACCCTCGCCGAGCCGGGCCGCCCCGTACGCCCCGCGACCAGCAACAACGAGTACCTCGGGCACATCATGACCACCGACACCCACGGTGGCGGCGCCCGCCGGAACGCCGAGCGACTGCTCGGCCTCCTGCGCCCCACCTACGAAGAGTGTCCGGCCGAGCCGTCGTCGGCGGTGTCCGCATGAGCGCACCCACCCCGCACGAGCCCCGCGTCCGCACGGTCGACGAGCTCATCGAACGCGTCCGCACCGGCGACTACGGCACCGACCCGGCCCAGGAGCACATCGCGGTCGCCTTCACCACCGCCCAGGCGGTCCGCCACGAAGGCCGCAGCAGCGGCTACCGCAACGAGGTCCTCAGCCTGCGCCTGGCCGGGGCCGTCGGATCCTGCGCCGTGGAGCCGCGAGCGCTGCCCGCGACCGCGCTCGACGACTGCGTCGGCGCCACCGTGGCCGACCTGCTCGACCACCCGCTCCTGCCCGTGCGGATCGCCGCGCTGGACGCCTACCTGATGCACGTGCGTCCGCACACCCCCGCACACGGGGCCCGCCCCTACGCACTGCCCGCGGGCAGCTCCCTGCACCGCTCCAGGGCCCGGGCCCGCGCGGTCGTCGACCTCCTGCCCGCCGCCGGGACCCGGCAGGTCCTCGTCGTGGGTGTCGTGAACTCCCTGCTGGAGCGGCTGCGCGAGCGCGGGACGGCGTACACGCCCTGCGACCTCAAGGGCGGCACCACCGAATGGGGCGAGCCGGTCCGCGTCGACGCCCTCGCGCAGCTGGAGCACTGCGACGCGATCCTCGCCTCCGGCATGACCGTCGGGAACGGCACCTTCCAGCCACTGCTCGACCACGCCGCCGCCACCCGGAAACCGCTCGTCATGTTCGCGCAGACCGCGAGCGCCGTCCTGCCGCGCTTCCTCGGAGTCGGGGTGAGCGCGGTGTCCGCCGAGCCCTACCCGTTCTTCTGGCTCGACGGCGGTCCCGGAGTCATCCACCGCTACGGAGGCACCCGGTGACCACCGCACCCCTGCTGCACCGCGCGCCCGGCACCTTCTCCAACCCCGACCTGCTGCCGCTCGTAGGCCGCACCCCGCTCGCCCGGATCCGTACCGAACTCCCTTACCCGCACCCCGGTTTCTGGGCGAAGCTCGAATGCCTCGGCGCCGGCGGCATGAAAGCCCGGGCGGCGGTCTCCATGCTGCGCGGCGCCCGGCGGCGCGGGGAACTGCTCCCCGGCGCCCCCGTGGTCGAATCGACCTCCGGCACGCTCGGCATCGGTCTCGCCTTCGCCGGACAGGCCCTCGGCCACCCGGTCGTCCTCGTCGGCGACAGCGAACTCGAACCGTCGATGCGCCAGTTGCTGCGCACGTACGGCGCCCAGCTGGAGCTCGTCGACCGCCCGGCGGCCGAAGGCGGCTGGCAGGCCGCCCGGATCGCCCGGCTGCGCGAGGTCCTGACCCGGATGCCGGACGCCTACTGGCCCGACCAGTACAACAACCCCGACAACGCGGCCGGCTACCAGTCGATGGCCGCCGAACTGTGCGGTCAGCTGGACCACCTGGACGTCCTGGTGTGCAGCGTCGGCACCGGCGGGCACAGCGCCGGACTCGTCGGCGCGCTGCGCCGCCGCTGGCCGCGCCTGAAGGTGATCGGCGTCGACTCCGTCGGCTCGGCCATCTTCGGCCAGCCCGCCCGGCCCCGCCTGATGCGCGGACTCGGCAGTAGCATCCACCCGCGCAACGTCGCCCACCACGCCTTCGACGAAGTGCACTGGGTCGGCCCGGCCGAGGCGGTCGACGCCTGCCGCAGGCTCGCCCGTACCAGCTTCGTCAGCGGCGGATGGAGTACCGGAGCCGTCGCCCTGGTCTCCGCCTGGGCGGCCCGGGTGGAAGCCGGCGCGGTCGTCGCGACCGTCTTCCCGGACGGCCCGCACCGCTACCTCGGCACCGTCTACGACGACGACTTCTGCCACGTCCACGGCCTCGACCGGGCCGAACTCTCCGTCCGGCCGCTGGAGATCCCGCACCCACGGGCGGTCGAGGCCGTCGGCTGGGCCCGCTGCCGCACCGTCCTCGACCCGGTGGCGCTCCGCCGTCCCCAGGTGCCCGAGCCCGTGCGGGGAGGCGCCGCGTGAACCTCACCTGGAGCACCGCGGAACTGGAACTCGCCGAGCCGCTGCGCATCTCCCGCTCGGTGATGGCCCGCCGCGACGCCGTCTGGGTCACCATCGAACACGGCGGTCTGCGCGGCTGGGGCGAGGCCGTCAGCAGCGACTACCTCGGCCTGCCCGCCGACCGGATCCTGCGGCACCTCGCCGCCGCGCGCCCGGGCATCGAACGCATCCCCGACCCCGAGACCGCGTGGGACGAACCCGCCGCTTGGACCCGCCCGGAGATGCCGGCCGGTGTGCTCGCCGCGATCGAGGCGGCCCTGCTCGACCTGACCGGCAAGCGGGCCGGCCGGCCCGCACACCAGCTGCTGGGCTCGGACACCGCCCCCGCCGTGGCGACCGCCCGTACCGTCGGCATCGTGCCGCCCGTGGCGGCGGCCGCGCAGGCCGCCCGCCTCGCGATGAGCGGCTTCACCGTCCTGAAGGTCAAGGCGGGATCCCCCGATCCGGCGGACGACCTCGCCCGGGTGGAGGCCGTACACACTGGAGCCCCCCGCGCGAGCCTGCTGCTCGACCCCAACGGGGCGTGGAGCGAACGCCGGGCCCTCGACCTGCTGCCCCGTTTCGCCGCGCTCGGCGTCGAAGCCGTGGAGCAGCCGATCGCACCGGGCCGCCCCGACGCCCTGGCCCGGGTGGCCAAGGAATCCCCGGTCCCGGTCATCGCCGACGAGGACGCCGTCTCGTACGAGGACGCCGTCGCCCTGGCCGGTCTGGTGCACGGCGTCAACGTCAAACTCGCCAAATGCGGCGGGGTGCGGGCCGCCCTGCGCATCCACGAAGCCCTGCGCGGCAGCGGCACCGAGCTGATGCTCGGCTGCCTCACCGCCAGCTCGCTCGGCATCGCCCCCGCCGTGCACCTCGCCGACCGGGCCCGCTGGGTGGACCTCGACGGACACCTGCTGCTCGCCGACGACCCGTGGACGGGCATCGGCGGAGCCGACGGCACCGTACGGGCCGCGGACCGGGCCGGTCTGGGCGTCAGCCGGACCCAGGAGCGGGCCGGTCCGGCTGTCAGCCGCGCCCAGGACCGGGCCGGTCCGGAGGTCAGCCGCGCCCAGGACCGTGCCGTTCCGGGCCCCGGACGCGCCCGCGGGGAGGCCGAACGGTGAGAACCCTTGCCGCCGTACGGAGCTTCCCCCTCCCCGTACGCCTGCTCCTCGTCAACCAGCTCGGCGTCAACACCGGCTTCTACCTGCTCATCCCGTACCTCGCCATCCACCTGACCGACGACCTCGGCATGTCGGCGGCCGTCGTCGGCGTGGTCCTGGGCCTGCGCAACCTCAGCCAGCAGGGGCTGTTCCCCATCGGAGGCTCGGCCGCCGACCGGCTCGGCGCCCGCGGGGTGATCATCGCGGGCTGCGCCCTGCGCACCCTCGGCTTCGCCCTGTTCGCCCTCGGCGACGCGCTGCCGCTGCTGATCGGCGCCTCCATACTCAGCGGGCTCGCGGGGGCCCTCTTCAACCCCGCCGTCCGGACGTACGTCGCCCAGGAGGCGGGCGGGCGCAAAGCCGAGGCCTTCGCCCTGTTCAACGTCTTCGCGACCACCGGCGCGCTGCTCGGCCCGCTGCTCGGCAGCCTCCTGCTCCTGGTGGACTTCCGGGCCGCCGCCGTCACCGCGGCAGCCGTGTTCGCCGTACTCACCCTCGCGCAGCTCCTCGTCCTGCCCGCCCGCGCGGCCCCCGCACCCGACACCGGGGTGCTCGGCGACTGGCGGGAGGTGAGCGGCAATCGCCGGTTCCTCGCCTTCTCGCTCGCCATGGTCGGCATGTACGGCCTGGAGAACCAGCTGTACCTGCTGCTGCCCCACGCGGTGGCGCGGGCGTCGGGCTGGGACGGTTCGACCGGTCTGCTCTTCCTCGCGGGAACCGTCGCCCATCTGTGCTTCCAGCTGCGCATCACCCGCGGGCTCGCGGCCCGCGGGAGTCGCGCCCGCTGGATCGCCACCGGCCTGGCGGTCATGGCTCTGGGCTTCGTCCCGCCGATGCTCGTCTCGGGCGCCGCGGCCCCGCACCCGGCGTACCTGCTGCTGGTGCTGGCCGGCGCCCTGCTCCTCCACCTCGGCGTGATGATCGCCCAGCCGTTCGTGATGGAGCTGATCCCCGCCTTCGGCCGCGAGAACCTCACCGGCACCTACTACGGCCTCTTCTACGCGGTGTCGGGCATCGCCGCCGCCGTCGGCAACGCCGGGATCGGCTGGGCCATGGACACCGCCGGACACACCGGCCTGACCTGGCTGCCCCACGCCTGCTGCCTCGCCCTCGGTCTCGCCTCGGCCGCGGCCGTCGCACGGCTGCACCGGCGGCGCGCGCTGCCCCCCGACTCCGTACCGGACGACCCCCTGCCCCCACGTGCCGACGTACGCACCCGAAGCGAGACGAAGTGACCAGCGGCAACCTCCTCAGCGACCACCCCGAACTCTATGAAGAGCGCTTCCCCGACCCGGAACACCTGGCGGCCCGCTGGGTCGAGGACGTGCTCGTGCGCCACGGCGCCGGCCCCCGCCTCCTCGACGTAGGCTGCGGCACCGGCCGCGACGCCGCCTGGCTGCACCACCGGGCCGGCCGCGAGGTGACCGGCATCGACACCTCGGACGCCATGCTGGCGCACGCCCGCAGCCGCCACCCCGGCCCCGGCTACCACCGCGCCGACATGCGGGACTTCGGCCTCGGAGCCGTCTTCGACGCGATCGTCTGCCTGGACAGCGCCTTCCTGTACTGCCACACCAACGACGAACTCGCCGCCTTCCTCGCCCGCTGCCGCGCCCACCTCACCCCGGGTGGACTGCTGGTCGCCGAGATGCGCAACGGCGCCTTCTTCCTCGGCAACACCGAACTGCTGGACGGGCCCCGTACCGCGACCGCCGCCTGGCGGGGAGTCACGTACACCTCCCGCACCACCCTCCACGTCGACCACGCGGCGCAACTGCTGCGCCGCCGCAGGATCTGGACGGCCGACGACGGATCGCCCCGGACCGAGCAGCACTCCGCCTGGCGCCTGCTCTTCCCGCAGGAGCTCCGGTACTTCCTCACCACGGCCGGCTTCGAGGTCCTCGACCTCTACGACCGGCCCGGCCCGCGCACCGAACCGTCCTGGAGCGAAGGACAGGCCCCCCAACGGAGCGCGAGTTCCGACCGCCTTCACCTGATCGCCCGGCTCGAGCCCGGTCACAGCAACGGAGACAGCACCTCATGAACGACCAGCCCAGCGGCCTCGCCCGAAGGGGTTTCATCATCGCCGGCAGCGCCACCGCGATGGCCCTCACCGCGGGATGCGGCAGCGGCGGATCCGCCGAGCCGGACGCCAAGAACGCCGCGGCCGGTCCCGCGAAGCAGGGCGGCCGGCTGCGCGCCGCCTTTGCCGGCGGCGGAGCCAACGAGACCCTCGACCCACACCAGGCCAACCTGTTCGTCGACGCCGCCCGCGCCAAGGCCCTGTTCGACAAGCTCGCCGACTTCGGCGCGGACCTCGCGCCGGTGGCGAGGCTCGCCGAACGATGGGAGCCGAACGAGGCCCTCGACACCTGGCGGATCACCCTGCGCGAGGCCGCCTTCCACAACGGCGAGCCGGTCACCGCCGAAGACGTCCTCCACAGCTACGCCAGGATCGCCGACCCCAAGGGCACCTTCCGGGCCAAGGCCTCGCTGGAGCCCATCGACCTCGCCGCGAGCCGCGCCGTGGACGCGACCACCGTCGAGTTCAAGCTCAAGCGCCCGTACGCGGAGTTCCCCAACGTCCTCGCGGCCTTCGGCGCGTACATCGTCCCCAAGGACGCGACCTCCTTCGACGAGCCCGTCGGATCCGGGCCGTTCAGCTTCGTCTCCTTCAAACCCGGCAGCTCTCTCGTCGTCAAGCGCAACGACGCCTACTGGGAGGGCGCCCCCCACCTCGACGAGCTCGAATTCGTCGTCGCGACGGAGGAATCGGCCCGCGTGAGCGCCTTGCTGGGCGGCCAGGTCGAGTACGCCCACGAACTCAACCCGGCCACCGCCCGCGCCCACGAGGGCAAGGGCAAGATCGACGTCGTACGCCTGCCGGGCAGCGCCATGCAGGGCTTCGTGATGAAGACGGACAGGGCGCCGTTCGACGACAAGCGGGTCCGCCAGGCCTTCTTCCTCATCGCCGACCGCAAGGAACTCCTCGACGGAGCTCTCTCCGGCGCGGGCGAGGTCGGCAACGACCTCTTCGGCAAGGGCTACCAGTACTACGCGTCCGGTCTGCCGCAGCGCACCCAGGACCTGGAGAAGGCCCGCGCGCTGCTGGCGGAGGCCGGCGTCGCGGGGCTCAAGGTCACCCTCGACACCGCCCCCGCCGCCACCGGCCTCATCGAGGCCGCCGGCATCTTCAAGGAGCAGGCGGCCAAGGCCGGCGTCACGGTCGAGGTCAAGGTCGGCAACAAGGACACCTACTGGAAGGACATCCTGAACTCCGGAACCTTCGCCTCCTACCGGTCCGGCGCCATGCCCATCGAGTCCCACATCTCGCAGCGGCTGCTGACCGGCTCCACCACCAACGCCACCAAGTGGCAGCACAAGGACTTCGACGACCTGTACCAGCAGGCCCAGTCCACCCGCGACGCCACCCAGCGCGCGGCGCTGTACGAGCGGATGCAGCGTCGGCTCCACGACGAGGGCGGCTTCCTGATCTGGGGGTTCGCCGACTGGATCGTCGCCACGGCCCCCAAGGTGCGCGGGGTGTCCAAGGAAGCCCCCGCCAACACCCTCGACTGGGCCCGCTTCGACAAGATCTGGCTCGCGTGACGCTCCACCTGTCCTGGGCGAGCCACCGCTTGCTCCTCGGTCTGGGGCAGACGGCGGCCGTCGTCCTGTTCGTCTTCGTGCTCACCGAGGCCCTGCCCGGTGACGCCGCCGTCGCCCTCGCCGGGGACCAGCCCGACCCCGAGCGCATCGCCCGCATCCGTGAGGCCATGGGCCTGGACCGGCCGGCGGCCGAACGGCTCCTGGAGTGGGTCACCGGCATGCTGCACGGCGACCTCGGCACCTCCCTGGTCACCGGCCGTCCCGTCACCGGCTACCTGGCCTCGGGCCTCGCCCCCACCCTCGTCCTCGCCACCGTCACCCTCGGGCTCCTCGTCCCGCTCTCCGTCGGGCTCGGGGTCCTGGCGGCCCGCCGGGAAGGCGGCCCGCTGGACCGGACCGTCAGCGCGCTGACCCTCGCCGTGCACGCCGTACCCGAATTCGCCTTCGGGGTGCTCCTGGCCACCCTGTTCGGACTATGGCTCGGCTGGCTGCCACCCACCGCCGTGGGCGCGGACGTCTTCTCCGAGCCCGCCGTCCTCGTGCTGCCGGTGATCGTCCTGCTGTCGCGGCCGGTGTGCACCATCAGCCGCCTGGTGCGCGCCGGGATGATCGACGCCATGGCCTCGCCGTACGTCGCCCAGGCGCGACGCTACGGGGTCCGCGCTTCCCGCATCCGCTGGACGCACGCCCTGCCCAACGCCCTCGCCCCGGCGACGCAGCAACTGGCGCGCACCTGCGACTGGCTGCTGAGCGGAGTCATCGTCGTGGAGGCCCTCTTCGTCATCCGGGGCCTGGGCACCGTGCTCATCGAGGCCGTCGCCGCCCGGGACGTGCCCGTCGTGCAGGGCATGGCCGTCGTCTTCGGCGTCGTCACCGTCCTGGTCAACCTCGCGGCCGACCTGGTCGCCCGCCGCTTTGCCCCCCGTTCGCAGGTGGCGGCATGAAGCACACCCCGGCGAGGTACGCGCTCGCCGTCGGGCTGATCGCCGTACCGCTGCTGGTCGCCCTCCTGGGCCCGCTGGTGGCCGGTCCCCCCGGTCCGCGATCCGTCTCCTTCGTCACCGGCCCGGGTCACCGGCTCGGCACCGACTTCACCGGCCGCGACGTCTGGCACCAGGTGCTGCTCGGCGGCCGGTCCGTCGTCCTGGTGGCCCTCGCGGCGACCGCGCTCGCCTACCTCGTCGCCCTTCCCCTGGGCCTCGCCGCCGCCCTCACCCGCCGTACCTGGCTGGAGGAGGTGCTGATGCGGCCCCTGGACGTGGTGATCGCCGTCCCCTCGCTGCTCCTGGTGCTGCTGGTCGCGGCGACGCTCACCCCCGGTCCCGCCGGGCTGACGGCCCTGGTCGGGCTGGCCGCCGTGCCCGACGCGGCACGTGTCGTCCACGCGGCGGCCGTGGAGGTATCCGCGCGGCCCGCCGTCGAAGCGCTGCGGATGCAGGGAGAGTCCTGGTGGCGCACCGCGACGGGCTACGTGGCGCGCTCCATGCGCCGCACCCTCGCCGCCGACGCCGGGATCCGGCTGACCGGCGCCCTGTACCTGGTCGCCACGGCGGCCTTCCTCGGTGTGGGCGTCCAGCCGGACGCCGCCGACTGGGCGGTGATGGTCGACCGCAACCGCACCGGCCTCTTCCTCCAGCCGTGGGCCGTAGTGGTTCCCGCCCTCCTCATCGCCGCCCTGTCCATGGGCACCAACCTGCTGTTCGACGCGGTCCTCCACCGACCGGACCACACGAAGGGAACGCAGCCATGAGCCCCGTCGCAGAGGTGCGAGACCTTCGGGTGGAGATCGGCGGGCGGGCGATCGTCGACGGCGTGAGCCTCGAGGCCCACGCGGGCAAGGTCACGGCCGTCATCGGCCCGTCCGGCAGCGGCAAGACCACCACGGGTCTCGCCCTGCTCGGCGAATACCCCCGGGGCGCCACGGTCGAAGGCACGGTCACCACGGCGGGGGACGCGGTGGGCTACGTACCCCAGCACCCCGCCGCCGTCCTCAATCCCGCCCGCCGCGTGGGAGCCCTGCTGCGGGACATCGCCGCCCGCCGGGGAGGAGACCGGGGCGAGATCCGAGGGCGTGTCGAGCGGGCCCTGCGCCTCGCGCAGATCCCGGACCCCGCCGCCGTGCTGCGCAGGTTCCCCCACCAACTCTCCGGCGGGCAGCAGCAGCGGGTCGTCCTGGCGCAGGCACTGCTGCTGGGCCCCCGCGTCATCGTCGCCGACGAACCCACCACCGGGCAGGACGTCCTCACCAAACAGGGCATCGTCGCGGAACTGGCGGCGGTGGCGCGCCGGGGCATCGCCGTCGTCCTGCTCAGCCACGACCTGGACGTGGTGCGGGAGCTGGCCGACGAGGTCGTGGTCATGCGGGAAGGCCGCGTCGTGGACCGAGGGCCGGCATCGTCGGTCCTCACCGACCTTCCGGCCGACCTCCCGCGGGAGGCGTCCGGCGCAGCGCGAACAGCCCGCCCGCGCGGGCCCGTACGCCTTGAGGCGCAAGGCCTGACCGCGCGGCACCGCGCGGCCCGGGGCGCCGTCGACGTGCTGAGCGACATCGGGTTCTCGGTGGCGGTGGGGGAGTGCCTGGCGCTCGTCGGCCGCTCCGGCAGCGGCAAGACCACCCTGGGACGCTGCCTGGCCGGCCTGCACTGCGCGTACGACGGTACGGTCCTGTTCGAGGGCACCCCGCTGCCGCGCAGCCTGCGATCGCGCACGAGGGCCGAACTGGCCGCAGTGCAGTACGTGTTCCAGGACGCGAAGGCCGCCTTCGACGAGCACCGGCCCGTCCTCGACCAGGTCGCCCGCAGCGCGGTGCGGCTGCGGGGGGCGGGCCGGCCGGGCGCGCGCCGGGCGGCCGCGGCGACCCTTGAGGAACTGGGCCTGACCGCGAGCCTCGCCGAGCGCCGGCCCGGCGGGCTCTCGGGCGGTGAACTCCAGCGGGCCGCACTCGCCCGGGCCCTGCTGGCGGAGCCGCGAGTCCTCATCTGCGACGAGATCACCTCCGGTCTCGACCCCGTCACGCGCCGCGCCATCGTCGACGTACTGAACCGACTGCGCGAACGCACGGAACTCACCCTGGTGTTCATCACCCACGACCTCGAGGCCGCGGCCCGCCTGGCCGACCGGTTCGCGGTCCTGGACGCGGGACGCATCGTCGGGGAGGGGCCGGCCGACCGGCTGAGCGCACCGCGGAGGAGTCACGGCGCCCGGGCGGTTATGCCCGACGCGCTGCTCGGCGGTCCGTGATCTCGGCGGCGGCGGCGTCGGCGGCGTCGGCGGCCGTGTCGTGGAGTCCCAGGCGCAGGTGCTCGACGTGGAAGAGGGCCTGGTCGAGCAGCTCGGCGACGTGGTGGTCGTAGAGGGAGTAGACGATCGAGCGGCCCTGGCGTGCGCCGGCGACCAGGCCGAGGTTGCGCAGCAGGCGCAGCTGGTGGGAGCAGGCGGACGGTTCCATGCCGACGGCCTCGGCGAGGTCGCCGACCGCGCACGGGCCTTCCTGGAGGCGGGCGAGGATGTACAGCCGCGAGGGGGTCGCGAGGGCCTGGAGGGTCGCGGCGACGTCCGCGGTGCCCACGGCGTCCAGGCGTTCGCGCGTGGTGGCGGAGTTCTTGTCGTCCATTGCGTGGCCCATGGTGGCCATCTTAGCGGCGATATCTGAAGACCTGTTCAGATGTTCCTGTATGTTGGAGGCGTAGTCGTCCCTCGTTCGCCCGCCCGTCCGTGAAGGGTTGATTTGTCATGCCTTCTGTCCTGCTCCAACGCCCTCAACGGGCCGGGGAAGCCGCTTCGGCGCCACAGCGGCGCCGCACGCGCGTGCTCGCGCTCACGGAGGTCCGCTGGGCCGCGGCCGCTCTGGCGCTCTTCCTGCTCGCGCTGCCCCTCCAACCGACCGGCGCACCGGCGTGGGCGTGGGGCCCGCTGTACGCCGCTGTCTACGTCACCGGCGGCTGGGAGCCGGCCTGGACCGGGTTGCGGGCCCTGCGGGACAAGACCCTGGACGTGGACCTGCTGATGATCGTCGCCGCGATCGGCGCGGCGTCGATCGGACAGGTGAGGGACGGCGCGCTGCTGATCGTCATCTTCGCCACCTCCGGTGCGCTGGAGGCACTGGCCACGGCACGCACCCAGGACGCGGTGCGCGGCCTGCTCGACGCCGCGCCCCCCGCCGCCACCCGTCTGACCGCGGGCGGCCGGGAGGAGGCGGTCGCCGCCGAGGACCTCAAGGTCGGGGACATCATCCTGATCCGCCCCGGCGAACGCGTCGCCGCCGACGGCCGGGTGCTGGACGGCGTCAGCGAGGTCGACCAGGCAGCCGTCACCGGAGAGCCCCTGCCGGTGGTGAAGGAGATCGGCGACGAGGTGTTCGCGGGGACGGTCAACGCCGCCGGTGCCCTGCGGGTCGCGGTGGAGCGCGAGGCCTCCGACTCAGTGATCGCCCGGATCGTGGCCATGGTCGAGGAGGCATCCGCGACCAAGGCACCCACCCAGCTCTTCATCGAGAAGGTCGAACAGCGCTACTCACTCGGCATGGTCGCCGCCACCCTGACCGTCTTCGCCGTCCCGTTGGCTTTCGGCACGGACCTCACCGGCTCTCTCCTGAGGGCCATGACGTTCATGATCGTCGCATCGCCGTGCGCCGTCGTCCTGGCCACCATGCCGCCGCTGCTGTCCGCCATCGCCACCGCCGGACGCCACGGCGTGCTGGTGAAGTCCGCCGTCGTCATGGAACGCCTCGGACAGGTCGACGCGGTCGCACTCGACAAGACCGGCACGCTGACCGAGGGCACCCCGCGCGTCACCGAGATCCGCCCGCTGGCCGGCAGCGGCCTCGACGAAGACGGACTGCTCGCCCTGGCCGCGGCCGCGGAACACCCCAGCGAACACCCCCTGGCCCGGGCCGTGGTGGCCGCAGCCCGCGAACGGCGTCTGCGCCTGGCCGACGTACGCGACTTCACCTCCGTCCCCGGCATCGGAGTGACGGCCGTCGTGAACGGTCACACCCTCCAGGTCGGAACCCCGGCGCGGCTGCTGGACGCAGCTTCGGCGGCGGCCTCGGCGCACGCCGCACCGGTGGCGGACGAACTGGAGGCCGGCGGGCGCAGCGCCGTCCTCGTCCAGCGCGACGGGATCCCGGTCGGCGTGCTCGGCATCGCCGACCGGCTGCGCCCCGACGCCGCGGGCACCGTAAAGGCCTTGCACGCGCTGACCGGCACCACGCCGATGCTTCTGACCGGCGACAACGCGCGGGCCGCCGCCCGCCTCGCCGGCGAAGTCGGCATCACCGACGTCAGGGCCGGGCTGCTGCCCCAGGACAAGGTCGCCGCCGTGCGCGAGCAGGAGGCGGCCGGGCGCAAGCTGCTGGTCATCGGCGACGGGGTCAACGACGCCCCCGCGCTGGCCGCCGCTCACGTCGGCATCGCCATGGGCCGCGCCGGCTCCGACCTCGCCCTGGAAACGGCGGACGCGGTCATCGTCCGGGACGAGCTGGCCACCACACCGGCCGTGATCGCCCTCTCCCGCGCCGCGCGCCGCCTGGTGACGCAGAACCTGATCATCGCCGGCGCATTCATCTCGGCCCTGGTCGTCTGGGACCTGGCCGGACACCTCCCGCTGCCGCTGGGCGTGCTGGGCCACGAGGGATCGACCGTCATCGTCGGCCTCAACGGTCTGCGCCTGCTGCGCGATGCCGCCTGGAAGCGGGCCGTCCGTCCGCCCGGGAACGCCTGAGGAGTCGTCACGCCAAGGGGCTGCGATGAAGCGGGCAGCGGCGCTCCTGGTCGCACGGCCGGCGCGATTCGGCCACCTTGCCTGGGGTTCTGGCCGGGGGACGCTGCGGCGTTTCCCGGTAGACGAACCCTTTCCCTAAGATCATCGAAACCGATTGCGGCCCGACGGGCTTCCCCGCGAGGACATGCCCCCACCCGCACGAGCTACTCGTGCCCTGGGGGAACCACCCGTGTCCATGCTTCTGCTGAAGCTTTCCGCGCAGGACCTGCTCACTCTGCATTCGCGTCGGCACATGGTGCCGCACCTCGCTGCGCGCTGGCGGTACTTCCGGGGCTCGGACGCCTCGGTTACGGAGCGCTCCGCCTGGGCGGAGAGCTTGATCAGTCTGGCGAACGACCTGGTCGCCGCCCGTCGTGGGAACGTGGAAATGGTGGTCGAGTGCGCCGCCACGCTCGACGAAGCGGACCGTCCGGATCCCCGGCTCGTCGACGTCGTCTTGGTGGGCCGGCATCCGTACGAGGACCGGCCGTCCGTGCAACTCGTCGAATTGAAGCGCTGGTCGACGGTGACCAGGATCGAACGGGCCACCGCGGACCTGGTGCACGTGCCGGGCATGGGCGACAAGAAGCATCCGGCGCTGCAGCTGCGTGAGTACTACGAGGCGTTCACGAGTGACAGGGGCCCTTTCGAAGGCTCCGCTTTCGAGTGTGGGGGCTTCGCCTACCTCCACAACGCCACGGAAGACTCAGTACGCCCGTTGATCGGTGTGGACGCGCCGACGGGTGCGTACGCCCGGGTCTACACGGCCGACCGGCGCGCTCGGTTCCTCGACGACCTCAGAGAGAACTTCGCCGCGGTGGGAGGGGCCTCGGAGGCCGCGACCATGCTGCGGACCATGGGGCTGCGCAACACACCGCTGCTCGACGCCATGAACTGGTCACGAGGTGACGACACCGTCTTCACCCTGCGCGGAAGGCAGAAGTTGGTTGCCGCCCAGATTCTGGACGCGGCCTCCAAGGTCCTTCCCGACCTCGAACAGCCGGCTCTGGTTCCGGATGAGAGGCGCGTGATCTTCCTGGTGACGGGTGGCGCAGGGACGGGCAAGAGCGCCATCGGCCTGCAGGTCAAGGCAAAGCTCGAGGCCCAGGGGCGGACAGTGAAGTACGCCAGCGGAAGCAGGGCCTTCAATGCGGCCGTTCAGGAGCACGTCGGTTACGGCGACAGGCAGTTCAGGGAGACGTTCACCTATTTCAGCAGTTTCGTCGACACTCCGGAGCCCCCGCTGGACGTGCTGATCTGCGACGAGGCGCATCGCCTGCGCGACCACTCGACCAATCAGTACTGGACGCCGGAGCAACGTGAGAAGTGGGGGAAGGGCCCACAGGTCGACGAGCTCCTCGACGCCTCACGCCTGACGGTGTTCTTCCTGGACGAAGGACAGTCCGTGCGGCCGAACGAAGTCGGCACCGTCGAGCTGATCAAGGACGCGACCGAGCGGTACGGGGCTGACCTGCTCGAATACCGTCTGCGCGAGCAGTTCCGGTGTGGTGGCAGCAGCGCCTACATCCACTGGGTACGCACCGTGCTCGGCGTCACGGACGACGTGCCGGAGCTCTGGCGGCCGGACGGCCTGATGCACGTCGAGGTCGCGGACACCCCGGAGGAGCTCGAACGGATCATCCGGACGGAGGCCCGGGCCGGCGCGTCCGCGCGCATGGTCGCCGGCTACTGCTGGCCTTGGACCGAGCCGGTGGGTGAGGAGAAGCGCCTGGAAGCCGATGTCCGGATCGGTGACTGGCACCGGCCGTGGAACGCGAAGAGCGAAGGCTACTGCGCGGACGGGGTACCGCCGTCGGACATCTGGTCCGTCCACCCCAACGGCCTCGGCCAGATCGGGTGCATCTACACGGCACAAGGCCTGGAATGGGACTGGTGTGGTGTGATCATGGGCGAGGACATGGTGCGCCGTGGCGATCAGTGGGTGTTCCGTCGGGGCAAGGATCGTAAGGAAGGGCCGGATTCGGGCATCAAGCGTGTCCATCTGCCCGGTTCGCTCGACCCGGTGGTCAGCGCCTCCGGCGTGGACGACGCCGACTTCGCGCGGCTCGTCCGCCAGGCCTACCACGTGCTGCTGACACGGGCGAGCCGGGCGACGGTCCTGTACTCCACGGACGAGGAGACCCGCGCCTACCTGAAGGACTGGGCAGGTCAGGTGGAGATCCACGGACTACGGCCCACTTACGACAACCTCCCGAAGGAGGCCCGTCCCCCGCACCTGCCGCGGGCGAACGGGAGGCGTAACCGCAAGCGGCGAAAGGCAGGACCCGACCTTCGACTCTTCTGATACGGAGAATCGGAACCGGGCAGTGGAGTGGCGGGCTCTCCGGGCCCGCCACGTGCCTGCGTCAGAAGAGCAGGTCTGCCACCGCGGTCAAGGCCGTCACCAGAAGACTGGAGACGACTCCGACAGCGACGTCGGTGAGGATCTCGCGAATCCGTTCACGACGCGCAGGCTTGTACTCGACAGTGTTCATGTCGGCCTTTCAGGTGGTGAGATCTGAATGGCAGGGGGCGCCCTGCGGGCAGCCACGCTCACGTCGTGTGTCACCACACGACGGGCACAACCATTCGTCCTTCACAGCCTGTTCGGCCTCATGCATGAACCACAGCCTCGTACCCTCCGGGAAGGTGCGCAGCGAGATCATGCTATCGGCCGACCGGTGCCATGACTCAGGAAATGAGCGAGCGGAGCTTCTCGCGTGTCTCGGCGTCCGTCGAGTAGACAACCGTTCCGACCATGCCGCGGGTCAGCAGCACCTTGTACGTGTTGCGGATGAGGCGGTCGATCTCTTCGTCCGGCGTCGCCTTGGTGAACGAGGGGTCCTTCGAAGCCGTGCGGTCGACCACCCATCGGTCGGTCCGCCAGACCAGGTCCGGGCCCATGATCACGCCCGACCAGTCGTACTCGAAGCCCTGCGCCGTATACACACACCCGACTTGGCCGAAGCCCGCCGGATCGGTGGCCCAGAGCGGTGCCGGCGGCGCGCCCAGAAGGGACCGGTCCCCGAACAGGTTCCACGGCTTCGACCAGCCTCCGATCACCACGTCTGCGGGCAGTGTCGTCATCGCCGGAGTGATCTTCTTGGTCCACCTCCAGCAGTAGCCGGCGGAAAGCCGGGCGCCGTACCCCTCAGCACGTTTGTCGTCGAGGAAGCCCTCCAGCGCCCGCGGACTGTCGACCGTGACCAGCTGCACCTTGCCGTCCGGTTCCCATCCGATCGGCCCGTCGTCCTCCAGTGCCAGGAGACCGGTAACCCAGCGCAGGTAGGCGTCGCTGCCTCCGCATCGGAACTGGCTGTCCAACTCCACCAGGGTGAAGTCCACTTCCTGTTCTTCCGCAGCTTGCCGGATCTGCTCGACCGTCCCCATCTCGCCCGGACGCACCACTTGGTGTTGGTCGAGCAGGAACACCGGCACCCGGGCTGCGTCGATCAGCTCTGCCACCTGTGGCCGACCGGTACGCAGCGCGGCTGCGGTGTAACGGTTGGCGGAATTCTTACGGAGCCGGTGTGCCTCGTCGCAGATGAGCACGTCGATGTCGTTCGGCTCGGCGTCCATGAAGCTATTGAAGTATTGGAACAAGCGCTGGACCTCGGGTTTCCGTGCCCCCGCGACCTTGCGCATCGTCTTGGTGAACGACTGCGACCCGGTGGCGTGGAGGGCCGGCACACCTCGTCGGTACAGATCGCCGAGCAGGGACAGGGCGATCACGCTCTTGCCGGATCCGGGCCCGCCGGTCACGACGACCACCTGCTTGCGCTTGGATCGCCGTGCCTTGCGGACCGCTGCCATCACCGTTTCGTAGGCGAGCCGCTGCTCGTCCAGCAGCACGAACTGCTCTCGGTCGCGGACTTCTTCGGCGGCTACGGCCATCAGCTGCATGGACGGCTTCACTCTGGCCTGCAGGAGGTCGTCCGCTGCGGCGGCACCCGGCTTGGGGGCCAGCCTCGCGCGCAGGTAGTCCAGGAACGCGCCGCGCTGGTCGCCAGTGAACATCCGGCCCCGGTCGTCCTCCTCGACCTCGCGTAGTCCCGCGACCCCGAACTCGGTCGCGTTGTGCAGGAAGGCGACTCCGGTGACGGATTCAGGGTTTCGCTCGAGCGCCCCATTGAACGAAACCAGGTAGTCGCAGTAGCCCCGAACCTGCTCGATGGGGTTGAGGACGGGATCCTGGTAGGAGGGCACGCGGCACCGCAGTGGATCGTCCTCCTCGGGGTGGGCTTCGCTCCACTGCTTGAGTTCCACGACGACGTACGACGGCTCGCCCGAGGCCGGATGCACGCCGGCCAGTATCGCGTCCGCGCGCTTGCTGGTCAGCGGCAGCCCGTACTCCAGCAGCATCTCGACCTCGCCGAGCCCCGCTTCGACCAAGGCGTTCGTGAGGGCAGGGATGCTGCGCTCCCATGACCGGATCTCCGAGGACCGGGGCCGGTGACCGTGCCTGTGGAGGAAGTTCTCGGCCAGGAGTTCCGCCAGCCGTCCCTCGACACGGGTGCGATTGGCCAAGGATGCCGCGGACTCACGGAACAGCAAGAAATCGCCCCCAGGCAGCACGGAATAGCTCGTGCGGGTGGGGGCATGTCCTTCGGTTCCACCGTGGTGGAACGGAAGCCCGGCGGGCCGCTGAGATTGTCTCCGTCATCCTATGACAGCGAGTGGATCACGCAGCAGGGCGTTCACCGGATCCGTGTTGACGTCAGCTTGCGGTCGACCCGTGGCGCGTGGGGAGGGGCTTGCCGGCGGTCAGACCGGGAGGCCCGTGGGTTCCTTGATGCGCTTCATGATGATCTGGGAGTTGACCTCCGTGACGCCCGAGAGGGCTGTCAGTTTTTCGATCCAGAGGCGTTCGTAGGCGCGCAGGTCCGCCACCGCGATGCGCAGGAGGCAGCCGGGGCTGCCGAAGAGGCGGTGGGCCTCGACGACGTCGGGGATGTCCTGGAGGGCCGCTTCGAAGGCTTCGACGGCCTCGCGGTCGCGGCGGACCTCGACGGAGACCAGGACCTCGAAGCCGCGGCCCACGGCTTCGGGGGAGATCACCGCGCGGTAGCCCTGGATGATCCCGTCCTGTTCGAGCTGGCGCACCCGGCGCATGCAGGGGGAGGGGGTCAGGCCCACGCGCTGGGCCAGCTCCTGGTTGCTGAGCCGGCCGTCGGCCTGGAGCTCGCGCAAGATTTCACGATCGATGGCGTCCATGACGCAATTATCAGGCATCCAGTGTTGCGTGGGGGGTGGAATTGGCAATCGCATTGCGCGTAGATCGGCCTAGCATTGCCCTTCGGAGTTATAGCAAATTTGTGCGGGTTTTGTGGGAGAGGGAAGGGCCGTTGCCATGGGACGCATCGTCGTCATCAGTACCGGTGGGACGATAGCCAGTCGCTGGCAGGGTTCCGGCTTCGCGGCCGATGCCGACGGGGCCGAGGTCATGGCGACCGCGCCGCTGCCGGAAGGCGTCACCATCGAGGTCGTCGATCTTTTCAGTGTGAACAGTCCTCGGTTGACCACCGCCCATCAGCTGACCTTGCTGCGGACCGTGCACGAGGTGCTCGCCGACCCCGGGGTGGAAGGCGTCGTCGTCACGCACGGCACGGACACGCTGGAGGAGTCGGCGTTCCTGGTGGACCTGCACCACCACGACGCGCGGTCCGTCGTCTTCACCGGTTCGCAGCGCCCCATGGGGACGGCGGACGGGGACGGTCCCGGCAATCTCTACGATGCCCTGCTGACCGCGGCGACCACGCGCGGGCTCGGCGTCCTGATCGCGTTCGCGGGGCGGGTGCACGCGGCGCGCGGGACCGTGAAGACGCAGGCGGTGGCGTTGGACGCCTTTGCCGACCCGTCGAAGGAGCTGTTGGGGAAGGTCGGTTTCGGGAAGGTCACCGTGCTGCGGACGCCGGTGCGGCCCGAACCGCTGCCGCTGCCGGCGATGCCGGAGGCTCCGCCGAGGGTGGACGTCGTGATGCACCACGCCAGCGGGGACCCGGTGCTGCTGAACGCCGCCGTCGCGGCGGGCGCGCGGGGCATCGTGCTGGTCGGCACGGGCGCGGGGAACGCGACGCCGGAGATCGTGGACGCGGTGAAGGCGGCGATCGCCGGGGGCGTGCTGGTGGCGTTGACCACGCGGGTGGCCGCCGGGCCGGTGACGGAGATCTACACCCACGGGGGTGCGGTGGACCTCGTCGCGGCCGGGGCGGTGCCCACGGGGACGCTGCGGGCGCCTCAGGTGCGGATCGCCGTGCTGGCGGCGCTGCTGGCCGGGGGCGGCGTGGCGGAGCAGGCCGGGGTGCTGCGGCAGGCGTTGGCCGCGGGCGGGCCGGTGCTGGTCGCCGCCTGACCCTGACGGGTCGCCCGGGGGCTACGCCCCAGACCCCCCAGGGCTACGCCCCAGACCCCTCGGGGCTCGCCCCCGCCCCCGGCCTGTGTCCCCGCCTCGAACGCCGGCCGGCCTTGATCGTTCAGGCGTCCGTGAAAGCCGTCAGGAGGCGGGTCGCCGCCAGGGTGGGCGTGAGGGTGCCCGCTCGGACGGCTGATTCCAGGGCGGGGGCCAGGTCTCGTACGGCGGGGCTGGAGCGCAGGCGCTCCAGGAGTTCGTCGCGGACCATCGACCAGGTCCACTCCACCTGTTGGGCCGCGCGCTTGGTCTTCAGGCGGCCGTCCGCGTCCAGCAGCTTGCGGTGTTGCTCCAGGCGGTTCCAGACCTCGTCCAGGCCCGTGGATTCGCGGGCGCTGCACGTCAGGACCGGCGGGGTCCACGCCGCGTCGACCGGGTGCATCAGCCGCAGGGCGCCCGACAGTTCGCGCGCCGCCGACTTCGCGTCGCGTTCGTGCGGGCCGTCCGCCTTGTTGACGGCGAGGACGTCGGCGAGTTCCAGGACGCCCTTCTTGATGCCCTGGAGCTGGTCGCCGGTGCGGGCCAGCGAGAGGAGGAGGAAGGAGTCGACCATCCCGGCGACCGTGGTCTCCGACTGGCCCACTCCCACCGTTTCCACCAGGACCACGTCGTAGCCCGCCGCCTCCATCACGATCATCGACTCGCGGGTCGCCTTCGCGACCCCGCCGAGCGTGCCCGCCGAGGGGGAGGGGCGGACGAAGGCCGCCGGGTCGACGGCGAGGCGTTCCATACGGGTCTTGTCGCCGAGGATGGAACCGCCCGTGCGGGTGGACGAAGGGTCCACGGCCAGGACCGCGACCTTGTGGCCCAGGCCCGTCAGCATCGTGCCGAACGCGTCGATGAACGTGGACTTGCCCACGCCCGGCACCCCGCTGATACCGATCCGGCGCGCCCGCCCCGCGTGGGGGAGCAGCTCCGTCAACAGCTGCTGGGCCAGCGAGCGGTGCGCGGGCAGGGTGGACTCGACGAGGGTGATGGCGCGCGCGACGAACGCGCGCTTCCCGTCGAGAACGCCCTTGGCGTAGGCCTCGATGTCGATCTTCGGCACCCGCGTCCGCCTACAGTTCGTGGCCCAGGTCCGCGGCCAGCCGCGTCACCAGGTCGTGCGCCGCGTCCGGGATGACCGTGCCCGGCGGGAAGACCGCCGTCGCCCCCATCTCCAGGAGCGTGGGAACGTCCGCCGGCGGGATCACCCCGCCCACCACGATCATGATGTCCTCGCGGCCCTCCTCCGCCAGCTGCTCGCGCAGCGCCGGTACGAGGGTGAGGTGGCCGGCGGCCAGCGAGGAGACGCCCACCACGTGGACGTCCGCCTCGACGGCCTGGCGGGCCACTTCCGCCGGGGTCTGGAACAGCGGGCCGACGTCCACGTCGAAGCCCAGGTCGGCGAAGGCGGTCGCGATCACCTTCTGGCCGCGGTCGTGCCCGTCCTGGCCCATCTTGCAGACCAGGATGCGCGGACGGCGGCCCTCCGCTTCCTCGAACCGGTCGATGAGCGCACGGGTGCGCTCCAGGGACGGGGACTCGCCTGCTTCGGTGCGGTACACACCGGAGATCGTACGGATCTGACTCGCGTGCCGCCCGTACACCTTCTCGAGGGCGTCCGAGATCTCGCCCACCGTGGCCTTGGCGCGCGCCGCGTCCACCGCCAGCGCGAGGAGGTTGCCCTCGCCGCTGCCGGCCGCGTTCGTCAGCGCCCGCAGGGTGTCCTGGGTGAGCGCCTCGTCGCGCTCCTCGCGCAGCCGCCGCAGCTTGGCGATCTGCTGGGTGCGCACCGAGGAGTTGTCGACCTTCAGGACGTCGATCCGCTCGTCCGTCGCCACCCGGTACTTATTGACGCCGATCACCGGCTGGCGGCCCGAGTCGATACGGGCCTGCGTGCGCGCGGCGGCCTCCTCGACCCGGAGCTTGGGGATGCCCGCGTCGATGGCCTGCGCCATGCCGCCGGCCGCCTCGACCTCCTGGATGTGCTGCCAGGCCCGGCGCGCCAGGTCGTAGGTCAGCTTCTCCACGTACGCGCTGCCGCCCCAGGGGTCGATGGTGCGGCAGGTGCCCGATTCCTGCTGGAGGAGGAGCTGGGTGTTGCGGGCGATGCGCGCGGAGAAGTCCGTCGGCAGGGCCAGCGCCTCGTCGAGGGCGTTGGTGTGCAGCGACTGGGTGTGGCCCTGGGTCGCGGCCATCGCCTCGACGCAGGTGCGGGTGACGTTGTTGAAGACGTCCTGTGCGGTGAGGGACCAGCCTGAGGTCTGCGAATGGGTGCGCAGGGAAAGGGACTTGGCGTTCTTCGGGTCGAACTGCTTGACCAGGCGCGCCCACAGCAGACGGGCGGCGCGCAGCTTCGCGACCTCCATGAAGAAGTTCATGCCGATCGCCCAGAAGAACGACAGGCGCGGCGCGAAGGCGTCCACGTCCAGCCCCACGGCCTGACCCGCCCGCAGGTACTCCACGCCGTCCGCGAGGGTGTACGCCAGCTCCAGGTCGGCCGTGGCCCCGGCTTCCTGGATGTGGTAGCCCGAGATGGAGATCGAGTTGTAGCGCGGCATCTTCTGCGAGGTGAAGGAGAAGATGTCGGAGATGATCCGCATCGAGGGCTTCGGCGGATAGATGTAGGTGTTGCGGACCATGAACTCTTTGAGGATGTCGTTCTGGATGGTCCCGGCGAGCTTGTCGGGGGAGACGCCCTGCTCCTCCGCCGCCACGATGTACAGGGCGAGGACCGGCAGCACCGCGCCGTTCATCGTCATCGACACCGACATCTCGTCCAGCGGGATCCCGTCGAACAGCTGCCGCATGTCGTAGATCGAGTCGATCGCCACGCCCGCCATGCCGACGTCGCCGGTGACGCGCGGGTGATCGCTGTCGTAGCCGCGGTGCGTCGGCAGGTCGAAGGCGACCGACAGGCCCTTCTGGCCGGAGGCCAGGTTGCGCCGGTAGAAGGCGTTGGACTCCTCGGCCGTGGAGAAGCCCGCGTACTGCCGGATCGTCCAGGGCTGGTTGACGTACATCGTCGGGTACGGGCCGCGCAGGTACGGGGCCACGCCCGGGTACGTCCGCAGGAAGTCCAGGCCCTCCAGGTCGCGTCCCGTGTACAGCGGCTGGACGCCGATGCCCTCGGGCGTCTCCCACAGCAGTTCGCCGGCGCCGGAGCCGGTCGACTCCTTCAGGGCCGTGCGCCACTGGTCCTCGGAACCGGACGCCGGGGCCCCGCCGGGCAGCGGGAGTTCGGAGAAATCGGGGATCCCGGTGCTGCTCAAGACGGCACTCCCATCCGGTCGAGTACGGAGGACAGCACGGCGACCGCGTCGCAGCCGGCGAAGACGTACTCGTCCACGGCGGCCGCGGCGGTGCCGGGCTTGCCCGCGAGGAACACGGTCGTCGCGCCAGCCGAGCGCAGGGCCGCGGCCACCGCCTCGGCCTGCTCCTCGTACAGCGCGTCGCTGGAGCACAGCACGGCCATGCCGTCCGCGCCGCTCGCCGCGTACGCCGCCGCGGCCGTCTGCGGGGTCACCGAGACGGGGTCGTGCACGGGGGTGACGCCGCCCGCCTGGAACAGGTTGGAGGCGAAGGTGGCGCGCCCGGTGTGCGCGGCCGCCGGGCCGAGTGCGGCCAGGAAGACCGTGGGCCGGGCGCCCGTCGCCGCGAGGTGGGCGTCACTGCGGGCGCGCAGGGCCTCGTAAGCCTCGTCGCGCCGGACGCGGGGGAGTCCGCCGGTGAGGGGGGCCGGCGCGGGCTCGCGCACCACCGGCTTCTCGGAGAGCAGCGGGAACTCGCTGACTCCGGTGATCGGTTCGCGGCGCGTGGCCAGCTTCTTCGAGCGCTCGGCCCAGGTGGCGGCGAGGCGTTCGGCGACCAGGCCGGAGCGCAGGGCGGCGGCCTGGCCGCCCGCCTTCTCCACGGTCTGGAAGAACTCCCAGGCGGCGTGGGCCAGTTCGTCCGTGAGCCGCTCGACGTAGTACGAGCCGCCCGCCGGGTCGATCACGCGGGCCAGGTGGGATTCCTCCAGCAGGATGGTGGAGGTGTTGCGGGAGACGCGGCGCGCGAACGCGTCGGGCAGGCCCAGTTCCTGGTCGAAGGGGAGCACGGTGACCGAGTCGGCGCCGCCCACGCCCGCGGCCATGCAGGCGACGGTGGTGCGCAGCATGTTCACCCACGGGTCGCGGCGGGTCATCATCACGGGCGAGGTGACGGCGTGCTGGCGCTGGGCGCCGGCCCGCGGGGCTCCGCAGACCTCGGCGATCCGCGCCCACAGGCGGCGGGCGGCACGCAGCTTGGCGATGGTGAGGAACTGGTCGGCGGTGGCGGAGTAGCGGAACTCCAGCTGCCCGAAGGCGGCTTCCGCGTCGAGGCCCGCCCCGGTGAGGGCGCGCAGGTACGCGACCCCGGTGGCCAGCGAGAGTCCCAGCTCCTCGGCGGCGCTGCCGCCCGCCTCGTGGTAGGGCAGGGCGTCGACCGTCAGGGCCCGTACGTGCGGCCAGGCGGCCGCCGTCTCCCGGGCGAGGGCGGCGGCTCCGGCCAGGTCCAGGGCCTCTCCGGTGCGGGCCTCGTGGCCCAGCGGGTCGGCGCCCAGGGAGGCGCGGGCGGCCTCGGAGGACACCCCGCGCTCGGTGTAGAGCGCCAGCAACGCCCGCGCGGCCTCGGCGTACTGGGCGCCGGGGTCGAGCGACACGGGGGCGAGGTCGAGGTAGACGCCGTCCAGTGCGCGGGCGAGGGCGTCCGCCGGGAGGCCGGCGTCGCCGACGGCCAGCCACAGCGAGGTGGTGCCGTTCTCGAGGTCCGCCAAGGCGGCTTCGTTCACCCGTACGGGGTCGGTGCCGGCGATGCGCTGGCGCACGTCCCAGCCCGAGGCGGCATTGCCCTCGGCCCGGCCGCCCCGTACGAAGGGCGCGAAACCGGGGAAGCCGGTGTCCGGCACGGTTTCGGGCGCGGTGTACAGCGGGCGGGTGGTGAGCCCGTCCTCAAGCTTCGTGGACAACGCGTCTTCCGCTGCCTCGCCGGATGCTTCCTTGCCCGACTTGCGTAGAACGCCCTCTACCAGGCGCTGCCACTGCTCATGCGTCGCGTCAGGGAACTCGGCGGCCAGGGAGAGCCCGTCATCAGGCAGGACCGTCATGGCTCGAATGGTAGGGGGGTCCTCAGGGAGCGCCTATAACCACCGGATGTGATCTCCCCCTCTCATGTGAGACGGGAGGGGGCACGAAAGAGCGGACCGAGGAGGACGGTCGCGGCGGTTACCGGGAGTACGGCGGGCCCCCGCGTGCGGGGCGACGATCCGGCGGGCCGTAGCGCTCGGGGCCCGCACACCCGGCTCCCCGGCTCCTCGGCTTCCCGGCCTCCCCGCCCCGGCCCCGAGTCTCCCGGGCGGGGGCTACCAGCGGACGGGCAACTGGGCGACCCCGCGGATGAGGGTGCCTTCGATCCACTGCGGCGGGCCGGCGGCCGGCTCGGCGGCGAGGTCCGGGAAGCGCTCCAGCAGGGACCGGATGGCGATCCGGGCTTCCATCCGGGCCAGCGGCGCGCCGAGGCAGAAGTGGATTCCGTGGCCGAAGGCCAGGTGTCCCTGTGTCGCGCGCCGGATGTCGAAGGTGTCGGGCCGCGGGAACCGCTCCCCGTCACGGTCGCCGGAAGCCAGCGAGACGACGACCGAGGCGCCGGCCTCGATGGCGACGCCGCCCAGCACCAGGTCCTCGGCCGCGAAGCGGATGGTCGCGTTCTCCACCGGGCCGTCGTAGCGGAGCATCTCCTCTATGGCCCCGTCGAGCAGTCCGTCGAAGTCGGCCCGCAGGTCGGCGAGTTGCTCGGGGTGCGCGAGCAGCGCACGCACTCCGTTGGAGATCAGGTTGACGGTGGTCTCGTGGCCCGCGACCAGCAGGAGGTAGGCCATGCCGACCAACTCGTCGGAGGAGAGGGAGTCGCCGTCCTCGTCCCGGGTCCGGATCAGGGCGCTGAGCAGGTCGTCGCCGGGCTCCTCGGTCTTGTCGGCCAGCAGGCCGATCAAGTACGTGGTCATGGCCTCGAGCACCGGCCCGAGCTGCTCCAGGCTCCCGATGGGCGCGGACACGATCTGGCTCGACCAGTCGTGGAACCGGTCGCGGTCGAGCCCGGGAACCCCGAGCAGTTCGCAGATGACCGTCATCGGGACCGGGAGGGCCAGAGCCGGGATCAGGTCGCAGGACCGGCCGGGACCGGCCTCCATGGCGTCGAGGAGCCGGTCGGTGACCTCCTGGACGCGGGGGCGCAGCGCTTCGACGCGGCGCGGGGTGAACTCCCGCGAGACCAGCTTGCGCAGCCGGGTGTGGTGGGGCGGGTCCGATTCGAGCATGTTGGTGCTGGTCGCCCCGAGCAGGGCCTTGTCGAAGTCGCCGTAGACGCTCGGGTTCTTGCACAGCAGCGGGTGCCCGAGCGCCTGCCGGGCCTCCTCGTAGCCGACGACCAGCCAGAGCGGTCGCCCGTCGGCTCCCTTGATCCGGTGGACCGGGCCGGCGGCGCGCAGTTCGGAGTACGTGGGATAGGGATCCGCGTTGAACTCGCCTGTGGGGGCGCTGAAGTCGACAAGAGCCATTCGGCCAGCCTACGACCGGTCTTGATCCCCGTGTCGACTGAAACCGGCCACTCGCTGCCGCGGTGCGTCCGGAGGCGGCGGTCCGTGGCGGGTGCGTTGCGGACACGTGAAATCAGGCCACGGTTTCCGGCCACGACCGGGGCGGCCGGTTCCGGTGAAAGCCCAGGTCACCCTGGGTGTGGCCAGCACACCGGAGGTGCCGGGGTGGGTCGCTGGCCGGGGTTGACCGGGGGCGGGGGCGCTGGCAGTCTCCGGGACATGTCCGCGATCGAGTTCCTCGCCCCGCGGCTCCACACCCCCGGCCCCTGTACCGCGCCGGGCGAGTGTCAGGGCCGCTGTCCGGCCCCGCGTCGTTCCTGAGCGCACTCCGGCCGTCACCGCGCCCTTCCGGACGGCGTTCCCGCCGTGGGGCGTTCCCGGTCACTGACCGCTTGCCGCGCCCGGCCTCTGTCCGCCGCAGCGTGTCGACGTTCCGCAGCGTGCCGACGTTCCGCGGCGCGCAGATCTCCGCCCGTTACTGGTCGCCGGTCGCCGGTCGCCGGCCGCCCGTAGCCCATAGCCTGGAGCACGCCCGGCTCTACGAGCGCGCCCACGAGTTCCTCGACGTGGCCACCAAGCTCTGGGACAGCTGGGAGGACGACGCGGTCGTCCTCGACAAGGAGCACGGCATCTACGCCGACACCGACAAGCTGCACCCCGCCGCCCACCGGGGCGAGTACTTCGGCGTCGCCGGACCGCTCAACGTCCCGCGTTCGCCCCAGGGGCACCCGCTCCTCGTCCAGGCCGGTTCCTCCGAGGACGGCAAGGAGTTCGCCGCGCGGTACGCCGAGGCCGTCTTCACCGCGCAGCAGACCCTCGCCGACGGCCAGACCTTCTACAAGGACCTCAAGTCCCGCCTCGCCAAGTACGGCCGCGCCGAGAGCGACCTCCTGGTCCTCCCCGGCATCGCCCCCGTCATCGGCTCCACCGAGGCCGAGGCCAAGGCCCTGGAGCAGCAGCTCACCGACCTGCAGGTGCCGGAGTACGGGCTCGCCCAGCTCTCCGGGATGCTCGGCACCGACCTCACCGGCCTCCCCCTCGACGGCCCGCTGCCCGAGCTCCCCGAGGAGCGGGACATCAACGGCAACAAGAGCCGCTTCACGCTCGTCGCCGAGCTCGCCCGCCGCGACGGCCTCACCCTGCGCGAGCTGATCGCCCGCCTCGGCGCGGGCCGGGGCCACCGGGTCTTCGCCGGGACACCCGAGCAGATCGCCGACCAGCTGGAGGAATGGTTCACGCGGGGCGCCGCCGACGGCTTCAACATCATGGCGCCCGTCCTGCCCACCGGCCTCACCGACTTCGTCGACCACGTCGTGCCGATCCTCCAGCGGCGCGGCCTCTTCCGCACCGAGTACACCGGCCGGACCCTGCGCGAGAACTACGGGCTGGCCCGCCCCGCCAACCGCTACGCCGGGACCCCCGCGTGAGCCACCACGGCGAATCACCTCGCCGACCTGCTTTTCCGAGCGGCTGTCCTGCCGAGCCGTCGGCCCGCCGGTCACCGCCGACGGGCCCGCTGCCGGTCACCGCCGACGGGCCCGGCCGGTCTCAGACGGTGAGGACGATCTTGCCGCGCGTGCGGCCGGCCGCGCTCAGCTTCCAGGCCTTCGCCGCCTCCGCGAGCGGCAGCGCGTGTTCCACGTTCACCGTGAGGGCGCCCTCGTCCGCGAGTTTGGCGAGGAAGGCCAGATCGGTGGCGTCCGCGCGGACCCACAGCTGGTGCGCGCCCTGGGCGGCCGCCGTGTAGTCGGCGATGGAGGCCACCCGGTGGCGCTCCTTGACCAGCGACTGGAGGGTCGCGACGACATCGTCCCCGAAGAAGTCGAGGGCGGCGTCCACCCCGTCGGGGGCCAGCGCGCGGACCCGGTCGGCCAGTCCTTCGCCGTACAGGACCGGTTCGGCGCCGAGCGAGCGCAGGTAGTCGTGGTTGTGCTCGCCCGCCGTGCCGATGACGCGCAGGCCCAGGGCGACGGCGATCTGCACGCCGAACGAGCCGGTGCCGCCGGCGGCTGAGTGGATGAGGACGGTCTCGCCGGCCTTGAGGCCCACGCGGGTGAGCGACTGGTACGCGGTGAGTCCGGCCAGCGGGATCCCGGCGGCCTGCTCGAAGGTGAGCTCGCGCGGCTTGCGCGCGAGGGTGCGGACGGGGGCGCTGACCAATTCGGCGTACGTGCCGAGCTCGACCCACTCCTTGCGGACGTAGCCGTACACCTCGTCGCCGACGGCGTAGTCGAAGGTGTCCGGGCCGACCGCCTCGACGACGCCGGCCACGTCCCAGCCGGGTATGACCGGGTAGCGGACTTCGAGGATGGAGTCGAGGTACCCGGTGGCGAGTTTCCAGTCCACCGGGTTGACCCCGGCGGCCTTGACGCGTACGAGGACTTCGCCCGGACCGACCTTGGGCTCCGGCACGTCAACGAGCCCCAGTACGTCGGAGGTTCCGTATGCGCTGTATGCGATTGCCTTCATGATCGACCCCAACCGGGGGGCGCGGGCCGGTATTCCGGCCTCGGGCGCCCTTCTTCCGGAGTCTTCCGATCAGGCGGGGAGGCTATTGCGGTGCGATCGGCGGCGGGCCGCGCTGAACAGGGCTTGGATCTGCGCCCCGGACTGCTCGACGTCGTCGAGCGGGGAGGGGAAGGGCAGCCGGACGTCGCGGTGGCCGCGCCGTTCCTCCAGGCGCAGGGTGATCCCGTAGCGGTCCATGGCGAGGGGCAGTGCGCGCACCACGGCCGCCTGGGGGACCTGGGGGTGGACCAGTCGCAGCAGGAGGGTGACGAGTTCGGCGTGATCGTCGAGGAGGTGGGTGAGCATGCCGGCCTCGTACGGGGCGAGCGGGTCCGGGCGGGCCGCGTCCAGCTCCTCCAGGGCGATGGAGGA
The DNA here is from genome assembly GCF_018614135.1 of Streptomyces sp. ISL-66. GTDB lineage: Bacteria > Actinomycetota > Actinomycetes > Streptomycetales > Streptomycetaceae > Streptomyces. The sequence goes on along the minus strand of NZ_JAGGOW010000065.1, from coordinate 1,282 downwards.
GCGGGCGCCGTCGGAGGCTTCGAGGAGGGCCCGGCCGAATTCCACGCAGGTGGAGTCCTGGGCCTCGTCGGAGTACGGGGTGAGCAGGCGCCCCGTCAGCGTGACGCGGGCGCGCACGCGGTCCCGTACGGGGGTGGGGGCCACGTCGGTGAACTCCATCCGGATCGCGGGCCGGTGCTCGGCGTGGCCGCCCGGTTCGGCGGGGTGCAGGTGCAGCCGGCCGAGGGGGTCGCTGCCGTCGAGGTGGCGGATCTCCGTGCGCAGCCCGTCGGTGACGACGGTCATGGAGTGGGCGGCGGCCAGGACGGACCGGACGCGCTCGGCGTCGGTGGGCAAGGGCCCGGGCGTGGGCGTGGGCACGTGCATGTGGATCTCCGTGGTCCCGAGGGGCGATGCGGTGCGTACTCAGGTATGCCTAACCTAACTTATCCGGAGGGTGAGGAACAGGCGGCGGGGTGCGACAGCTGCCACGTGTCGGTGTTGGGCTGAACGGGTGAAGCACGAGAGGATGGGGGGATGCACATGAAGCGCAGGGCCGGGGCGGCCCGGTGAGCAGGTACGACGTCACCGACGAGCAGTGGGAAGGCCTCGCGCAGGTGGTTCCGCTGCGCAGTCGCAACGAGTGGCCCTCCCGGGTGGACCACCGCACGATCCCCACGGTGCCCGGGGCCTCCGCGGCGGAGCAGCGGCGCTTCGTGGTGATCCGGGTCCAGGTCTTCGCGGACGCGCGGGAGGTGGCGGAGTACCTGATCGCGCAGATCCCGGTGCTCCTGGACCTCACGGGCGCGGACGGCGAAGTGGCCAAGCGGATCCTGGACTTCAGCAGCGGCGTGGTCTTCGGGTTGGGCAGCGGGATGCACCGGGTCGACCGGAACGTCTTCCTGCTGGCGCCCGTCGGGACCGAGGTGGAGGGGATCGCGGCCGCGGTCGTCCCCCGATCGTAGGAAGGTCCCCCTGGCGGAACGGTTCGCCGGACCCGCGGGGGGTCCGGCGGCCCGTACCGTCCCGCGCATGACCCCGCCCGCCACCTCACCGACCTCCGCGGTCCAGGCCTTGATCCCGGACCCGCGCATCGCCGTGTCGCTGCCCGCCGCCCCGCCCTCGGCCGCCGCTCTCCCTTCGCCCGCCGCCACGCCTCGGACTGACGGGCTGCCTTCGTCTGAAGCGACGCCTCGGGCTGACGGCGCGCCTTCGTCCGCCGCGGCGCCCCGGGCCGACGGTCTGCCTTCGTCCGGAGCCCTGCCCGCGCCTGCGGCCGCTCCGCGGCCCGCATCCGGCGCCG
>NZ_JAGGOW010000064.1 GCF_018614135.1 Streptomyces sp. ISL-66 | reverse complement strand
CCCCGGCCCCCGCGCCGTACGGACAGCAGCCGCAGCCCTCGTACGGGCAGGTTCCCGGCCAGGCCCCCCAGGCGCCCGGCCAGTTCCCCGGCCAGCAGCCGCCCCCGTACGGCCAGCAGCCCGCCGGCTACGGCCAGCCCGGGCAGGCGGCGCCCGCCGTCGGCGCCGGACTCGCCGCCGCCCTCCAGCCGTACAAGGAAGCCCCCACGGGTGCCCGCTGGACCCCGCAGAACCAGCAGCTCATGCGCGTCGACCTGTCGATGGGCGGCCAGGCCGTCCTCGCGCGCCAGGGCAGCATGGTGCTCTACCAGGGCAAGGTCGACTTCAGCTACAAGGGCGCGGGCTTCGCCGGCCGCATCGTCGGCAATGCCACCGGCCAGGAGATGCAGCTGATGCGCTGCACCGGCCGCGGCCAGGTCTTCCTCGCGGAAGACGGCGCCCACCTGCACGCCATCGAGCTCCAGGGCGACGGCATCTGCGTCTCCGCCGAGAGCGTCCTCGCCTTCGACGAGTCGCTCCAGCACGAGGTGCGCCGCATCGAGGGCCACGGCATCCCGGGCGGCGCGCTGTTCACCATGCAGTTCCAGGGCACCGGCACGGTGATCATCAAAACCCACGGCGTGCCCGTCGTCCTGCCCGTCACTCCGACCACCTTCGCGGACAGCAACGCCATCGTCGCGTGGTCCTCCGCCGCCCAGGTGATCATCTCCAGCCAGGTCCGGCTGCGGCGCAACGCCTACCCCGGCCACAGCGGGGAGACCGTGAACCTCCAGTTCCGCGCCGCTCCCGGCAACTTCATCGTCGTCCAGCCGTACGAGGTCTGAGGGAGCCCCACATGAATGCCATGAACGCTATGAACCAGCAGCTCGCGGGCTACGCCCCGACCCCCGTCACGGCCCGCATGGAAAACCACGGCCGGGCCATGCTCAAGGTCGCCATGCAGAGCGGCCAGGACCTCTTCGCGCGCACCGGATCGATGGTCGCCTACGAGGGCTTCGTGCAGTACGAGCCCAACCCGCCGGCCGTCCGCCAGATGGCCTCGCAGTGGCTCACCGGCGAGGGCGCCCCCCTGATGAAGTGCACGGGCGACGGCCTGCTCTACCTCGCCGACTACGGCGCGGACGTCGTCGTCATCAACCTCAACAACGACTCCCTCTCCGTCAACGGCACCAACCTGCTCGCCTTCGACGCGCACCTCCAGTGGGGCGTCGAGCGGGTCAAGGGCATGGCCAAGTTCGCCGGCCAGGGCCTCTTCAACGTGTCGGTCGCCGGCACCGGCTGGGTGGCGATCACCTCCCGGGGCACCCCGATCGTGGTCGACTGCGGCCGGGGCGAGGACGAGACGTACGTCGACCCCGACGCGCTCGTGGCGTGGTCCCCGAACCTCAAGGTCAAGGGGAAGCGCAGTTTCAAGGCCTCGTCGATGATCGGCCGGGGTAGCGGGGAGGCCTACCAGATGGCCTTCTCCGGCCAGGGCATCGTCGTCGTCCAGCCCAGCGAGGACAGCACCGACCGGCTCCGAGCCCGGGGCTGAGGGGGAGAAGGCACATCATGCAGAGCTCACTTTTCGCCCACGCCGAGGCGCAGTCCCAGGAGCGGTACGCCGTCCAGAACCCGCAGCTGCTGCGGGTCTCGCTGAGCGGCTCCGACGACGTGCTCGCGCGCAAGGGCGCCATGGTCGCCTACCAGGGCATCATCGACTTCGACGGCGAGTACCAGAGCACCGGTCAGCGAAACGCCCGCAGCCGCACCGGCGAGGGCCTGGACCTGATGCGCTGCTCGGGCCAGGGCACGGTCTACCTGGCCAACCTGGCGCAGTACGTCCACGTCCTGGACGTCGACCAGGAAGGCCTCACCGTCGACAGCAGCTACGTGCTGGCGCTCGACTCGACCCTGCACACCGAAGTCATCGCGGTGGACAGCCAGTACGGGATCTCCGGCTCCGGCAAGTACCAGCTCAACATCACCGGCCGCGGCAAGGTCGCGCTGATGACCTCCGGGCAGCCGCTGATGATGCAGGTCACGCCCGACAAGTACGTCAACGCCGACGCGGACGCCATCGTCGCCTGGTCCACCTCGCTGCGCGTGCAGATGCAGGCCCAGACGCACTCCACCAGCGTGTGGCGGCGGCGCGGGAACACCGGCGAGGGCTGGGAGCTCAGCTTCCTCGGTACTGGCTTCGCGCTGGTCCAGCCCAGCGAGGTGCTCCCGCCGCAGAACGCCCAGATCGGACAGGGCGCGGCCGCGCAGTTGGGCATGGGCCAGCACGGCGCCCACGCCCAGAACCAGAACAACGCCTGGAACTAGGCATGTAAAGACAATTGCCATTGCGAATAAATGCAGGCAATTGGCCTTAGGTGCGACATCGGGCCTAGATCCCTTGTTTCGGATCATTCCGGGGTAGGAGGCTGGGCCCGGTGTCGTGACCTGTGAAGTCTTTGCCAGAATGTGGCACCATGAAGATCAATGTGTTGCGAGGCTCCCTGGTTACGGGAGTCCTGGCAGTCCTCGGTTCCTTGCTTTTCGCAATTCCTGCAAACGCGGCAGGCTATGACGACTGCACCGAGGGGCTCTGCCTCTACAGCGCTGCCGACGGCGGCAGCGCGACCGGCCTGCCGGTCGAGAAGTTCACCACCACCGACCCGAACGCCGAGTGGTACGCGGCCTCCTACTCGACCCGCAAGCACTGGGACGACAAGACCGTGTCGGTGTCGAACCGCACCAACCAGTGGGTCTGCTTCTACGCGGACGACCGTCTCGGCGGCGCCGTCGAAGCCGTCGCTCCGAAGAGCCAGCGCAATCTGGTGGACCTCAAGGGCAAGGTGAGCGGCCACAAGTTCGCGCCGTCCCAGGGCATGTGCTTCACCGGCTACGAGCGCTGCCCCGTGGACATGCTCTGCTTCTTCCAGGAGCCCTCCGGCCGCGGCCCGATGTTCTCCACCAACACGCTCCGCACCAGCTACACCGCGTCCTGGAGCGACAAGATCCGCTCCGTCCGCAACCGCACGGCCACGACCGCCTGCTTCTACAAGGACCCGGACTTCAAGGGCGTCTGGGACACCATGTACGACGGGAAGGCCTCGTCCTTCGGCGTGATCTCGGGCGACAGCACCACCCTCTCCCGCGACTTCGACCTGAGCTTCGACTCGCACAAGTTCGCCGACACGCTGGAAGGCTGTGCCGTCTGATGAAGACCTCCGGCATCCGAACCCCTCGCCTTCCCAAGGCCGGCACGGCGGCCGCCGCGGCGCTGACCGTGGCCCTGCTCCTCGCCGTTCCCGGCGCGACGAACGCGGCACCCGTGGACACTCCGGCGCTCCCCGGCTGGGTGGCGGGCGGGCAGATCGCCCCCGGCGTCGAGCGCATGCACCTTCGCGACGACAGCCGCACCATGGACCCGAAGAAGCCCCGGAAGGCTCCGCGCGAGCTGACCGTCATCCGGATCGACCCGGCCGTGGCGTCGCTGCGGATCGAGAGCACCACCGGTAAGGCGGGCACCGCCGAGACCGTCCGCGACCAGCTCATCACGCAGGAGCGCAAGCCCTTCGCCGCGATCAACGGCAGCTACTTCATGCTGGAGGGACGCACCCAGGACAGGAACCTCGAGTCCGCCCAGAGCTTCGGTGCGACCGTCCGCGACGGTGAGCTGATGGGGGCCGCCTGCATCGATACGGCGAAGCGGTCGTCCCTGATCCTCCAGTACGGCGTTCCCCGCATCGCCAACGTGTCCACCGTCATGACCGTGGCGCAGAAGGGCACGCCGGGGACGTCCTTCACCCTCGACGACGTCAACCGCGTACCCGGCACGCCCATGGCCTGCCAGCGCGAGGCCGAGGACGGCGTGCTCAAGGACGGGGTCCGCAAGGCGGTGAAGTACACCGACGTGCACGGCAAGCCGGTCGCCGTGTGGCCCGATGCCACGGAGTTCGTGCTGTTCAACGACAGCTACGGAATCCCCACGCCGCCGAAGGGCACCAACACCAACGACTCCGACGACCCCGACAGTGCCGTCACCGGCACCAACGTCGTCACGGCCGACGACCAGGACGGCTACGAGGTCGAGGTGGACGCGACCGGGAAGATCACCAACAAGTGGGATGTCCGCGGCAACCGGACGGTCCGCAAGGGCTACCGCAACCTCCAGGCGATCGGCACCGCCGAGGTGACCTGGCTGAAGTCCATGGCCGCGGCCGGCGCCACCCTGGACATCGCCCAGACCCTCAAGGACGTCGACCTCGATCAGGCGATCCCGCTCGACGAGTCCGTCGACGTCATCGCGGGCGGCGCCATCCTCATGAAGGACGGCGTGGACAAGAAGGCTCCCGACGGTTGCTCGCGTCTCGACCCCGCGACCCCCACCGAGGGTGTCACCCAGATCTGCCGTTCCTCCCGCACTGCGGTGGGCGTCGACCAGCAGGGGCGGACCCTGCTGCTCACGGTCACCGGGCCGCTCGCGCCCAGTGACCCCGCCGACAAGGTGGACGGCGCGTTCTTCACCGAGGTGACCCAGGCGCTGCAGTCCCTCGGAGCCATGGACGCCATCAACCTCGACGGCGGCGGCTCCACCACCCTGCTGACCCGTCCCATCGCCGAGGACACCCTCATCCGCGAGTCCGGTGTCTCCGACAGCACCGGTGAGCGGGCCGTCTTCGACACGGTCTACGGCGGTCCCGGCGGCTACGCGCTGCCCCCGAAGACCCCCTGATCCCGATACCCCTGGAGGTGGGGGCGGGCCGCGTCTGTGACGCGGGCCGCCCCCACTCGTTTCCACGCGGTCAGAACCGCGCCAGGGACGCCTCCATGAGCCGCACCACCGAGGTGTCGGCCACCGCGGCCACCTCTCCGTACGGGAACCAGCGCAGGTCCAGCGACTCCTCGCTGATCGCTTCGACCGCCCCGGTCGGCGCCAGCGCCGCGTACTGCACGTCCAGGTGCCAGTTGCACGGAGCGGGGATCGGGTGCCGGTCGAGCCGCACCGGACCGCCGGGCAGCAGCGTCAGCCCGTCGGCGATGCCCGACTCCTCGACGGCCTCGCGCAGGGCGGCCCCGGCGAGCGTCGTGTCACCGGGCTCGCAGTGCCCGCCCATCTGGAGCCACAGGCCGAGCTTCTTGTGCAGGGTCAGCAGGACGCGGCCGCGCGCCGGATCGATCACCAGCGCGCTTCCGGTGATGTGTCCCGCCTGACAGGGCTTGTAGACGCCGTCCGGATGGGCGGCCAGGTGCTCCAGGTACAGGTCCCGCAGCTCGGGCTGGTCCTCGTAGGACTTCAGGACCGATTCCGCGTCGTCGTGCAGGCTCACTTCTCGTCGTCGCCGTCCTGCTCGCGGCGGTCCTCTTCGCGGCCGTCCTGTTCCGGCTTCCGGGCGGCGGCCTCGCCGAGCATCTTGTCGATCTCGGAGAAGTCCAGCTGCTCGCGGTGCACGAAGCCGTCCGGGTCGTCCAGGTCGGAGGCCGTCGGCAGCATGTCCGGGTGCTCCCACAGTCCGTCGCGCCCGTCCACACCGCGCGCGTCCGTGAGCGAGGCCCACAACCGGGCGGCGTCGCGCAGCCGGCGAGGCCGCAACTCCAGCCCGATCAGCGTCGCGAAGGTCTGCTCCGCCGGACCGCCCGAGGCGCGCCGCCGGCGCATGGTCTCGCGCATGGCGTCCGCCGAGGTCAGCCGGGGCTTGGCCGCCTCGTGCACGACGGCGTCGACCCAGCCCTCGACCAGCGCGAGCGCCGTCTCCAGGCGGGCCAGCGCGGCCTTCTGCTCGGGCGTGTCCTGCGGCTGGAACATGCCGCCCTGGAGGGCTTCCTGCAGCTGCTCCGGGTTCGACGGGTCGAGCTGGCCGACCACGTCCTCCAGCTTCGAGGTATCGACCTTGATGCCCCGGGCGTAGCCCTCGACCGCGCCGAAGAGGTGCGAGCGCAGCCACGGCACGTGCGCGAAGAGGCGCGCGTGGGCGGCCTCGCGCAGCGCCAGGTACAGCCGGACCTCGTCCGACGAGACGCCCAGGTCCTTGCCGAAGCCCTCGATGTTCAGCGGCAGCAGCGCGGCCTTGCCGGCCGGACCCAACGGCAGCCCGATGTCGGTCGAGCCGACGACCTCGCCCGCGAGGGTGCCCACGGCCTGGCCGATCTGCTGGCCGAACATGGCCCCGCCCATGGAGCGCATCATGCCGAGCAGCGGGCCCGCCATGGCCTGCATCTCCTCGGGCAGTACGCCGCCCATGGCCGCGCCGACGCGCTCGGCGACCGGGTCCACGAGCTCCTTCCACACCGGGAGGGTGGCTTCGACCCACTCGGCGCGGCTCCAGGCGACGGCCGTCGCGGCGCCGGACGGCAGCGAGGTCACTCCGTCGAGCCAGTGGTCGGCCAGGCGCACGGCCTCCTCGACCGCGGACTTCTCCGCGACGCCGACGCTGGCGTCCTTCACCCCGTCCGAGGTGCCCTGGGCCACGGTCTGGCGGGCGATGTCCTTGGCCATGTCCCAGTTGACCGGCCCGCCCTCGTAGCTCAGCATCTGGCCGAGCTGCTGGAACGCGGCGCCGAGGTCGTTCGGGTTCATCGAGCCGAACATCGCGGCGAACGGATTGTCGGCTCCGCCCATGCCACCGGCGCCTCCGGGCAGCCCCCCGGGCATGCCCGCGCCGAACCCGAACGGATTCGGGCCGCTCTGACCGCCCTCGCCGCCCTTCTTCTTGCCCTCGTCGCCGTCCTCCGGCTCCTCCGGCGGAAGGCCGAATCCGAATGGGGTGTCGCTCACGGGGTTTCCTCGGCTCGTAGGGCCGCCGGCGGGTGCCGGCGGGCAACGGTTCGACAGCTCCACCCAGCGTAGACACCAGAGCCGCATCCGGGCTCGGTGCTCCGCCGGGTCCTGGGCTGCGGCAGGATGGACATCACCTGGTAGGTACGCGTCACGGCGCGTCCCTACTGAAGACAACCGCTGGAGACGCCTGGTGAGTTCCCCGGATCCGCACGCTTCGGACAAGCACAGCTCGGAAAACCGCCCTGAGCAGGGCGACGGCGCCGAGGGCGTTCGCCAGCCGCGTAACCCGGCCGGCTCCCAGCGGCGAGGTCCCGTGATCGCCGTGACCGGCGCCGCGTCCGGGGTCGGCGCCGCCCTGGTCACCAGGCTGGCCGAGTCCGACGAGGTCAAGCAGGTCGTCGCGATCGACGAGCGGCGCGGGGACTGCGCGGCCGCGCAATGGCACCTCCTGGACGTGCGGGACCCGGCGATCGCCGAGAAGCTGCGCGGCGCGGACGTCGTGGTGCACCTGGCCCTGGACCTGAACCTGGAGACCGACCCGGCGGCCCGCACGGCGTACAACGTGCGCGGCACCCAGACCGTGCTCACCGCCGCCGCCGCGGCCGGAGTGCACCGGGTCGTGCTCTGCACCTCGGCGATGGTCTACGGGGCCCTGCCGGACAACGACATCCCGCTCTCCGAGGACGCCGAGCTGCGGGCGACCGCCGAGGCGACCGGCGTCGGCGACCTGCTGGAGATCGAGCGGCTGGGCCGCCGGGCGCCGCGCGCGCACCCCGGCCTGAACGTCACGGTGATCCGCCCGGCCGTGCTGGTCGGCGGCACCGACACCGCGCTGACCCGCTACTTCGAGTCGCCCCGGCTGCTCGTCGTCGCCGGATCCCGCCCGACCTGGCAGTTCTGCCACGTGGAGGACCTCGTCAGCGCGCTGGAGTACGCGGCGCTGGAGAAGGTCGAGGGCGAGCTGGCGGTCGGCTGCGAGGGCTGGCTGGAGCAGGAGGAGGTCGAGGAGCTCAGCGGCATCCGCCGCATGGAGCTCCCGTCGGCGGTGGCCCTGGGCGCGGCGGCCCGACTGCACCGGATCGGCCTGACCCCGTCCCCGGCCGGGGACCTGGCGTACACGATGCACCCGTGGGTGGTCAGTGTCAGCGGGCTGCACGCGGCGGGCTGGCGGCCGCGCTGGACCAACGAGGAGGTGCTCGCGGAGCTCCTCCAGGAGGTCGCGGGCCGGCACACGGTCGCGGGACGCCGGCTGGGGCGCAAGGACGCCACGGCCGCGGGCGCGGCC
>NZ_JAGGOW010000063.1 GCF_018614135.1 Streptomyces sp. ISL-66 | reverse complement strand
CGGGGGCGGGGGCGGGGGCGGAGGCGGCGGCGTTCGCGGCGGCTGTGCCGGTCGCGCCGGTCGGGGCGGTCGGGGCGCCCGGGACACCCGTGGCGCCCGGTGTATCCGCGTCGTCCGCCCGGGTGATCACCGGGCCGCGCGCGGTCTCCAGCACCTCGACCTCGACCGGTTCGGCTCCGGCGACCGCGATGGTCTCGGTGTGCCGGGCGACCGGCTCCCAGGTGCCGTCGGGGCCGAGCGCCTCGACCCGGCCGTCCTCCAGGGTCCGCAACCGCTCCGCGTACAGGTCCTGGTAGTCGGCCATGGCGTTGGTGATGGCCCAGGCGACGCCGCCGGTGTGCCCGAAGTGGGCGAGGCCGGGGACGCCGGGGACGGCGAGTCCGAGGACGTCGTAGTCGGGGCAGGCCAAACGTATCTGCTGGTACACGCCCGGGTCCTCGATGAACCGGTGCGGGTCTCCCGCGATGATCGCCGCGCCCGTGGCGGTGCGGTCGCCCGGAACCAGCCAGCCGTTGCTGCCGGCGGTTCCGGGGCCGTCGGTGGCGAACAGGGTGGCGGCCTCGTCGCCGAGGGCGCGGGCCGCGCGCTCGCGCCACAGCTTGGTGGCGAAACCGGCGAAGAGGATGTGCGTGGAGATCCAGACGGCGAGCGGGACCCAGGGCTCCCACGGCGCGGGGGCGTGCCCGAAACGCTCGTCGCGGGCGGCGCCGGAGGCGAGCCCGTCGTTGACCCCGGCGACGTAGGCGCCGACCCAGGCGGCGGTCTGCGGGTCGAGTTCCTCGTGGCAGCGGCGGGCGGTGTCGGCGAGGCGGCTCTGGCGGGCGAAGCGGTCCCAGGCGACGGAGTCGGGGCCGAGGAGGGAGGCGCTCGCGCCCTCGGCGCGCAGGCGCTCGACTTCGAGCTGCCAGGCACGGTCGAGGGCGGTGGCGCGGCCCTGGGCGTAGGAGAGGCGGAGCGGATCCGGGGCGTGGAGGTGCGCTATGCCCCAAGCGTCCCGGTAGAGCCCGTAGTTCTCGTCGTCCTCGTACACGTCGTCGTCCGTACTGCTCACAAGGCTCACACTCTTCCCCACGCGCATTAGGTTAGGCTGCCCTAACTATAAAGGGAAGGTGGGCGTCAGATGAGGTCCCGAGGGCCCGGGCCCGGCTCACACGCCCTACGGCACGCACTCGACGCTCACTGCGCACGCTCGGCGCGTAAGGCGGGGGCGGGGTCATGCGCCCGTCGCGCCGTCGATGGCCTCGCGGAGGAAGTCCGCGTGTCCGTTGTGGCGGGCGTACTCGTGGATCATGTGCAGCATGAGCATGCGGAGCGAGGCGTCCCCCTCCCACTTCACGATGTACGTCGTCACGTCGAGGGACTCGGCGGCCGCCTCCACCGCGCGCGCGTGCTCCACCTCCGCCTCCCAGGCCGCGAAGGCCTCGGCGCGGGTCGAGCCGGAGGCGTCGTAGGCGGCCTGGAAGTCGCGCTCGTCCGACCACAGGTGCGGGACGTCCGCCCCGCCCACGGTCCGGCGGAACCAGTGCCGCTCGACCTCCGCCATGTGCCGGACCAGGCCCAGCAGGGAGAGCGTGGAGGGCGGGGACGCCTGGCGGCGCAGCTCTTCGTCGGTGAGGCCGTCGCACTTCCAGGCGAGGGTGGCGCGGTGGTAGTCGAGGTGCGCGCGGAGCATCTCGCGTTCGCCCGCGGTGAGGGGCGGCCCGATGCGGGGGGTGGGTTCTGTCGCTGTCATGGCTGCGATCCTGCCCGCCGCCGCGGGACTCCGTCTACGGCCGCCCGCGCACGCCACTCCCACTCCACATGTCGGAAGGGTCCGTCTTGAGCCGTGGACCAATTTTGACCTCAACGAGAGTTTAGGTAAGCCTTACCTCGCTCGGTCGCGTCGGTGGCCATCCTGCCCTCGGAGTTCACTCACATGTCGTCCCCTACGGTTGACCTGCCTGCTCGCCCGATCCGCCTGTACGACTCCTGGTGGACGGTCACGGCCGCAGGACTCGGGGCGTTGATCGCTCTGACGGTCGGACTGTGGGTTTCCGTTCACGTGAAGACGGACACCGAACTCCACACCGCCGCACTGTTCGCGCACCTCGCCTCGCTCGTCGTCGGCTTCGGCGCGGTGCTGTCCGCCGACTACTACGGCCTGCTGTGGGCGATGAGGCGCTGCGCGCTCGCCGAGGTGGTAAGTGCCACTTCCAGACTCCACATACCCATCTGGGCCGGGCTGGGTGGTCTCGTCGTGAGCGGGCTGATGTTGCACCCCGATCTCGACTCGCCGCTCACCCTCGTCAAGCTCGGGCTGGTCGGCCTCCTCACCCTCAACGGCCTCCAGGCCGGCCTCCTGGGCCACCGCCTCTCGACCGCGCCCGCCATCACCCCCCGCCTACTGGCGTGGGCAGCAGCCACCGCGGTCATCTCACAGCTCTGCTGGTGGGGCGCTGTAACCATCGGCTTCCTCAACACCAATTCCTGACGCCGAGAGGGCGCCCCCACCTCCCTCCCTACCCCTCCCACAACCACGGCACCGTGACCCCCAGCACCTCGAACCCCAGCCGTTCCAGGATCGGCCGGCTGTCCTGCGTCGCGTCCACCTGGAGGTAGGGGATGCCGCGCTCCGCCGCCACGCGTGCGCGGTGGGCGACCAGGAGGCGGTAGATGCCCCGGCCGCGCCACCGCGGATCCGTGCCGCCGCCCCACAGCCCGGCGAAGGACGTGCCCGGCCGCATCTCCATCCGGGCCGAGCTCACCGGGGTGTCGCCCGCCATCGCGACTACCGCTTCGATCGTGTCGGGCTCCTGCGCCAGCAGGTTCAGCATCAGCTGCCGGATGCGCGGGAGATCCGTGCCGAAGGCGCGGCGGTGGGCCTCCATCATCAGGTCGACGCCCTCCTCGTCCCTCACCACCCGCACGGTGACCCCCTCCGGCGGTTCCACCGGCATCCGCGCGAGGTCCGAGGTCCGCCCGATCAGCAGGGTCTCCGCCGGCTCCGCCACGAAACCGGCCGCGCGCAGCCGGTCCCCGAGGTCGGCCGGGCGGTCGTAGTCGTAGAGCTTCCACTCGAAGCCCGCGTCCGGGATCTCGCCCCGGGCCGCCAGCTCCGTGAAGAACGCCACCTGCTCCGCGATCGCCGCGTCCGCCGTCCCTTCGTCGAGCCCGGACCAGAGCACCGCGTTCCCGCCGGTCCCGGGCACGATCTGGCGTACGACCCCGCCCGCCCGCTCCACCCGCGCATCGGGGGTGTCCGGCTGCGCGTCGCGGCGCATCTGCCTGTCGAACTGGTCGCGCATCTTCAGCAGCTCAGCGGCTCTCATCGTCATCCGGCCAGCTGACCAGGCGCCGACCGGCCCGACAACTGCATTAATCTCACCCCGTGAACGACCCCACGACGAGTCCGACGTCGAGCCCCCCGACGAGTCCCACCCGCGCCACCCCCGTCCCCGCGGTCTACACCGGCAAGGCCGCCCCTGACGCCGCCGTCGACCGGGGCTGGCTGCTCGGCCACTTCAAGGAGCCCGGCGATGCCCGCCACAGCGAGGACGTGGAGATCAAGTGGGGCGTCCATCCAAAGGGTGACGAGCGGGCGCAGTGGGTCCGGGGCGAGGAACGCACGGCCTTGCAGGTGCTGATCAGCGGACGGTTCCGGCTGGAGTTCCCCGGCCGGAGCGTCGTGCTCGCCGAGCAGGGCGACTACGTCGTGTGGGGACGCGGCGTCGACCACTCCTGGTACGCGGAGGAGGACGCGGTCGTGCTCACCGTCCGCTGGCCCTCGCTCCCCGGCTACCGGGCCGACGGACCCGGCCGCCAGGCCGACGAACCCGGCTACCGCACCGACGAACCCGGCTACCGCACCGACGGGCCGTCCGCCGCAACCCCCGCCTGACCAAGGGCCCGTACGGGTCCAGCGCCGGTCCCGCGCCCGCTACAGGTCGCGGCACAGCCGGACGCCGGCATTCGATGCACAGCCGGACCCCGGCATTCGATCCAGCGTTCCAGCGTTCTTTGCGACGGGCCCTTCCCCGGTAAAGATCCGAACATCAGGGAGCTCGTTCCGTTGGCAGCAATCGCCCGGTGGTGCATGCGGCACCGCCTCGTGACCGTCCTGCTGTGGCTCCTCGCGCTCGGTGGTAGCGCCGCGGCGGCAGTCGGCGCCGGAGCGGCGTTCTCCAACGACTACGAGGTCCCCGGCACCGAGTCGAGCAAGGCGCACGCACTGCTCCGCGAGGGGTTCCACGGCCAGGGCGGCGATACCGACACCATCGTGTGGCGGGCCCCGGACCATCACGGCGTCCGCGCCCCCGCCGTAGAGCAGCGCATGACGCGGGCGCTCGACGCGGTAGCGGGGCTGCCCGGCGTCGGATCGGTCGCCGGCCCCTACGGCTCCGGCGGCGAAAGCGCGGCGCGGATCAGCGCCGACGGGCGCACCGCCTACGCCGTGGTCACCTTCGACCGGCCGGCCGACTCCGTCCCCGAGGCCCGGGCGAAGGCCGTGGTCGACGCCGCGAAGAACCCGACGACCCGGGCCGACGGCCTCCAGGTCGAGCTCGGCGGCCAGGCCGTCGCCCTCACCGAGGCCCGCGGCGCCCACCTCGCCGAGGTCATCGGTGTGGCCATCGCGGCGCTGGTGCTCTTCCTGGCCTTCGGCTCGCCGGCCGCGAGCCTGGTGCCCATCGCGACCGCCCTGGTCAGCGTGGGCATAGCCTCTTTCGGCATCACGCTGCTCGGGCACGCGATGACGGTCGCCGACTTCGCGCCGATGCTCGGCACCCTCGTGGGCCTCGGTGTCGGCATCGACTACGCGCTGTTCATCGTCACCCGCCACCGCAAGGGCCTCCAGCGCGGCCTGTCGGTCGAGGAAGCGGCCGAAAGCGCCGTCGCCACCACCGGCCGGGCCGTCGTCTTCGCCGGGGCCACCGTCTGCATCGCCCTGCTCGGCATGCTGGTGCTCCGGCTGAACTTCCTCGACGGCGTCGCGATCGCCGCTTCCCTCACCGTGGTCCTGACCGTCGCCGCCTCCGTGACGCTGCTGCCGGCCCTCCTCTCCTACATCGCCGCGCGTGCCCTCTCGCGCCGCGAGCGCCGCAAGCTGGCCGCCGAGGGCCCGAGGGGCGAGAGCCCCGCGGGATTCGCCGCCCGCTGGTCGGCCTTCGTAGAGCGCCGCCCGAAGCTGCTCGGCCTCCTCGCCACGGTGATCATGGTGGTACCGGCCCTGCCCGCGCTCTCCCTCCACCTGGGCACCTCCGACCAGGGCAACAACCCGGCCGCCTCCACCACGCGCAAGGCCTACGACCTGCTCGCGGAGGGTTTCGGCCCCGGCGTGAACGGCCCGCTGACGGTGGTCGCCCGCCTCGACGGAGCCGGCGACCGGGTCGCCGTGGACCGCCTCGCCGAGTCGCTCCGTACGACCCCGGGCGTCGCCTCCGCCGGTCCCGCCGTCTTGAACCGCAGCGCGGACACCGCCGTCGTCACCGTCGTACCCGACTCGGCGCCGCAGTCCCGGGCCACGAGCGACTTGGTGGACGCGCTGCGGAGCGAGGTCATCCCGCGCGCCGCGCACGGCACTTCCCTGCGGGTCCACGTCGGCGGCGTGACGGCCGGCTACGACGACTTCGCCGAAGTCATCGTCGGCAAACTGCCCCTCTTCGTCGGGGTGGTCATCACTCTCGGCTGCGTGCTGCTGCTGCTCGCCTTCCGCTCCATCGGCATCCCGCTCAAGGCCGCCGCCATGAACGTCGCCGCCGTCGCCTCCTCCTTCGGAGTCGTCGTCGCGGTCTTCCAATGGGGCTGGGGCAGCGAGTGGATGGGCCTGGGCAGCGCCGGGCCGATCGAGCCCTTCCTGCCGGTGATCATGGTCTCGGTGCTCTTCGGACTGTCCATGGACTACCAGGTCTTCCTCGTCAGCCGGATGTACGAGGAGTGGCTGGAGACCGGCGACAACCAGCGGGCCGTCCGGATCGGGCTCGCCGAGACCAGCCGGGTGATCAACTCGGCGGCCGTCATCATGATTTCCGTCTTCCTGGCCTTCGTGCTCAGCGGTGACCGGATCATCGCCATGTTCGGCATCGCGCTCGCCGCGGCCGTCGCCCTCGACGCCTTCGTCCTGCGCACGCTCCTCGTCCCGGCCCTGATGCACCTGCTCGGCGGCGCCAATTGGTGGCTGCCGGCCTGGCTGGACCGCCGGCTGCCCCGCATCAGCATCGAACCCCCCGAATGCCGGCCCCGTGCGACACTTCCGACACAGCGGGCCGGCACCACAGACGCCACGAGCGAGGACGGTACCGAGCCCGCCACAGCATCCCGGTGAGCCGGCGAACCGCCGCCTGAGACCCAAGGACAAGCCCGCATGTTCTCGATAGACCTCGCCGAAGGCGCCCAGCTTTTCCCGCTGGAGATCCGGCACGCAGAGGAGCTCCTGGCCCACATGGACCGCGGCCGGGAGCACATCGGCCAGTACGTCGGACTGCCGGACGTGGTCGCCGACCTCGACGGGGCGCGCTCCTACCTGGCGAACTACGCGCAGAAGGCGGCCACCGACACCGGCAGGCTCTACGGCATCCGCGTCGACGGCGTCCTCGTCGGCGGAGTGCTCTTCCGCACCTTCGACACCGCGAGCGGCACCTGCGAGGCCGGTTGCTGGCTGGAGCCCTCCATGACCGGCCGCGGCCTGGTCACCCAGGCCTGCCGGACCATCATCGACTGGGCGTTCCGCGAGCGCGGCATGCACCGCGTCGAGTGGCACGTCGACTCCGCCAACAAGAAGAGCATCGCCGCAGCCGAGCGGCTCGGCATGACCCGCGAGGGCGTCATGCGGGAGAACCACCTCTACCGGGGCCGGCGCCAGGACACCGAGATCTGGTCGGTCCTCGCCCACGAGTGGTCCGCGGCCCGGCCGGCATAACCGGGACCCCAACTCCCGGCGCCAGCGCACCCGTCCCGGATCCCCTCGCGGAACCGGGCCGGGACGCGGGCGGCCGCCCGCACGGATTCTAAGAAACCTCTCAGACAAGCCGCCTACGGTGCCCCGCATGGACACCACGAAGACCCCCGCCCCGACCGCTCCCGAGGCGGACTCCCCGGCCGACCTGAAGAAGGCCGACGCCCCCGAGACGACCGCCCCGGTCGCCGCGGACACCGAAGCCGCCGGCGAAGCGGTCCCGACCGAGGAGCTCGCGGGCCTCGAAGACATCGAGGACCTCGAAGACGAGCTGGACGAGGAGCCCGCCGAGGAGCCCAGCGGTGTCGGCGCCGCGGCCTGCGCCCTGGTCGCCGCCGGTCTCGGTCTCATCGCCCTCAGCGGCAGCTGGGTCTCCCGCGTCATAGCCGAGCGCGCGACCCTCATCGGCCAGATCGACTCGGTCAACGCCACCAGCACCGAGGACAAGATCGAGGCGCTGTACGGCAACGCCTGGCAGCTGACGGCGCTCGTCAACGGCGTCCTGTCCACCGTCGCGCTCCTCATCGGCGTCTTCGTCCTGGCCCGCCCCGCCTTCGGCACCCCCGGCCGCACCCTCCCCACCTGGGTCCGCGCCGTCTCCTGGGCCGCCGTCGCCCTCGGCGTCATCGGCGTCATCGTCTTCGCCTTCATGTACTTCGTCCTTCCGCTCCCGAAGGCCGCCTAGAAAACTGGGTGCTGTGACCGGAAAGGTCCATTCACCGGGTCGGCACTAGGCACTGCCTTAGTCCGCCTCGGGGGACCCCCGGCCCCGGACTAAGGCCCCCCGGCCCGCGCAGATGCGGCATGCTCCCGATGTGCCGGTACCCCCTGGGACGCGAATCTTGGATCACACCGAACGAGGTGCCCGAGAAACGCCACCAGGGAGTACGAGATGTTCGAGTACGAGATCGCCACCGCCCGCAGCAACGACCTCATCCGCAAGGCCGACACGTACCGCCTGATCCGGGAGGCGAAGAAGGCCCGCCGCTCCGTCTCCCGAAGCCAGAACCCGGAGGGGCCGGTGAGAGGACGGGTCGGCTTCACCCCCGCCGCGTAAACCACGGCGGGAACCGCGGGGATCCGCACGTGATGAGAAGCGCACCCATAACGAGTGCCGGTGACCAGGGCGTCTGTGCGATGCTCGGCGGCGTGGAGACCAGATCTGTCAGCCCGGTGTTCGTCGGCCGCGCCGACGAACTGGCCCTGCTCACCGACGCTCTGACGCGCGCCGCCGGCCAGGAGCCGCAGGCGCTGCTCATCGGTGGCGAAGCCGGGGTCGGCAAGACCCGCCTCACCGAGGAGTTCCTCTGCGAAGCCGGCCGTCGCGGCGCGGTCGTCGCCGTCGGAGGCTGTGTGGAGATCGGTGCGGAGGGGCTCCCCTTCGCACCGTTCTCGACGGCCCTGCGCATCCTGCACCGCCTCCTGCCGAACGAGCTGGCCGCGGCTGCCGCCGGCCAGGAAGGCGAACTCGCCCGCATCCTCCCCGAACTCGCGGAGAGCCCGCGCGGCCCGCACGACGAGGAGAGCACCGCCCGGCTCTTCGAACTGACGGCCCGGATGCTGGAACGGCTCGCCGCCGACCGCACGGTCGTCCTCGTACTGGAGGACCTGCACTGGGCGGACACCTCCACCCGGCACCTGCTCTCCTACCTCTTCCGGGCCCTCGGCAGCGGCCGGCTCGTCCTGGTCGCCACCTACCGCGCCGACGACGTCCACCGCCGCCACCCGCTGCGCCCGCTCCTCGCCGAACTGGACCGGCTGCGCACCGTCCAGCGCATCGAGCTTCCCCGTTTCAACCGGGCCGAAGTGCGCCGCCAACTCGCCGGCATCCTCGCCTCGCAGCCCGAGGAAGACTTCGTCGAATCGGTCTTCGCCCGCTCCGACGGCAACGCCTTCTTCGTCGAGGAACTCGTCGCCTCCCGCTCCAGCGGCTGCGTCACCGGCCTCACCGAATCCCTGCGCGACCTGCTCCTCGTGCGCGTCGAAGTCCTCCCGGAGGCCGCGCAGCGCGTCGTGCGCATCGTCGCCGAGGGCGGCTCCACCGTGGAGTACGCCCTGCTGCGCGCCGTCACCCGGCTCACCGAGGACGAGCTGATCGAGGCCCTGCGCTCGGCCGTCGGCGCCAACATCCTCCTCGCCACCCCCGACGGCGACGGCTACCGCTTCCGCCACTCCCTGGTCCGCGAGGCCGTCTCCGACGACCTGCTGCCCGGCGAGCGCGCCCGCGTCAACCGCCGCTACGCCGAGGAGCTCGAGGCCGACGGCACGCTCATCCGCGCCGAGGAGCGGGTCATCCGGCTCGCCAACTACTGGTACTACGCCAACGATTCGGTCAAGGCGCTGCCCGCCGTGCTCGCGGCCTCCGTCGCCGCCCGGCGCCGGCACGCCTACTCCGAGCAGCTGAGGCTGCTGGAGCGGGCCATGGACCTGTGGGAGGGCGTACCGGAGGAGATACGCGGCGAGTTGCGCCCGGCGGACTACACCGACGTGTACCCGCCCTGCGGCTGCGACCCCGCGACCACCCCGCTGCAGTACCTCGACCTGGTGGCCGAGGCCACCGTCGCCGCCCGCTTCGGCGGCGAACGCGAACACGCCCTGAAGCTCACCAAGACGGCCCTGCGACTCCTGGAAGACGGCCACGACGCGCTGCGCGCCGCCTGGTTCTGGACCGAGCGCTCCCGGCTCGTCGCGAGCCTCGCCCGCGGCGACGGCTGGGAGGAGCTCGCCAAGGCGCAGGACCTCGTCCGCGGGCTGCCCCCGTCCCAGGTGCACGCCGACGTCCTGGTCCGGGCCGCGAGCTGGGGCATGCTCCACAACCCCGGCCCGGACAACCTCGCGGCCGCCGAACGCGCCGTGGAATACGCCCGGATGATCGGCGCCGAGGACACCGAGCTCAACGCCCGGATCACCATCGGCACCCTGCTCACCGACTCGGGCGAACCCGAGCGCGGCCTCGCCGAGATGTACGCCGTCAAGGACCGGGCCGCCGAACTCGGGCTCGCCATGCTGGCGGGACGTGCTCATATCAACCTCACCTCTCAGTTGGAAAGCATGGGCCGGTCCCGCGAAGCCGTGGAACTGGCCGAAGAAGGTGCCGCACTGGTCAAGAAGTCCCAGCTCAGGGACTCCGAGGCATGGGTGCGCGGAAACATGGCGGAGAGCCTGTACAGCCTCGGCCGCTGGGAGGAGGCCGCCACGGAGGCCCGGCGCACCCTGAGCCTCGTCAGCAGCTCCGCTCCGCGCGCCTCCGCCAGCGCGCGGCTGTCCTACCTGGCCCTGGCCCGCGGAGAACTCACCGAAGCAGCCGCCCAACTCGCGGCAGCGCGCGCCCACTTCGGTCCCCACGACGCCCAGCCCCAGCACCGGCTGCCGCTGTTCCGCCTCGCGATCGGCGTGGCCGCGGGGGAGGGGCGGATAGCCGACGTCCGCACCGAAGCGGCCGCCGCCATCGACTACGGCTTCCCTCTCGGCCACCACCGCTACGCCTGGCCGATGCTGCTCGCCGCGGCTTCGGCCGAGGCCGACGCCCGCGGCCTGCCGGCCGCCGAGGCGGGCCGCGAGGAGGCGCTGAAGGTGCTGCGCGCCGCCTCCCGGAACCTGGCCACCCCCGTCCCGGTGTGGGTCGCCCACGCGGAGTACGTCCGCGCCGAACTGCTGCGGGCCGAGGCCCGGGACACCGTCGCCGACTGGACGGCCGTCGAGGCGGCCGTCCAGCCGCTGGAGCGCCCGTACCTGCTCGCCAGGGCCCGCCACCGGCTCGTGGAGGCGCTGCTGGGCTCCGGCCGCGACCGCGAGACCGCCGCCGGACTGCTCCACGAGGCCTACGCGACCGCCGAGCGGCTGGGAGCCCGCCGGCTCCGCGAGGACCTGGCCCTGCTCGCGCAGCGCGCCCGGCTCCCGCTCGGTCCCGCCGACGCCCCCAAGGCCCTGCCCGTGCCCGACACCGACCCGGTCGAGGCGCTGGGCCTGACCAGCCGGGAACGGGACGTGCTGCGCCTGGTCGCGGCGGGCCACACCAACCGCCAGATCGCCGAGGAGCTCTTCATCTCCCCGAAGACGGCCAGCGTCCACGTCTCGAACATCCTGGCGAAGCTGGGCGTGGCGGGCCGCGGCGAGGCGGCCGCCCTGGCCCACCGGCTCAGGCTCTTCGCCCCGGCCGTTCCCGCCCCCGACGAGAGCCGGACGGCGCGCTGAGCGGGCCCGGGCCGCCCTACGCCGCCGGGTCCTCCTTGGGGCGTATGAGGACCTTGCCGGAGTCCAGGTCTATCGGGCCCTTTCCCGGGTCGTTGTCGTTCACATCGGTCCGGGAAAGCTCCAGCCGCTTCTTCTCGTCGTTCGCGTGCTTGCGTCCCGGGCTGAAGAGCTCCTCGATCATGTTGAACATCGCGCCACCGTGCCTTTCGTCCCCCGCCGGGGCCCGCGGGTCATCGCACCGTCAGTGTCAGGATCCTGTCGTCGCCCGCTTCCGGCGACCCGCGCCCGTCCGTCTCGCTCGTGACCAGCAGCAATCTGTCCCCGCCGAGGGCCACCACCGACCGCAGCCGGCCGTACTCACCCTCCAGGAAGGCCTCGGGCCGCGCCACCGGCGCCGCCCCGGCCAGCGGAATCCGCCACAGCCGCTGCCCCTTCAGGCCGGCCATCCAGACCGACCCCTGCGCCCAGGCGATCCCGCTCGGCGAGGCCTCGTCGGTCTTCCAGACCGCCACCGGATCCCGCAGGCCCGGCTTGCCCGCCTTCCCCTCCGCCTCCGGCCAGCCGTAGTTCCCGCCCGGCTCGATCAGATTCAGCTCGTCCCACGTGTTCTGGCCGAACTCGGCCGCCCACAGCCGCTTGTCCCTGTCCCAGGCGAGCCCCTGCACATTGCGGTGCCCGTAGGAATAGACGACCGAATCCGCCTCGGGATTCCCGTGCACCGGCTGCCCGTCCGGAGTCATCCGAAGGATCTTGCCGCCCAGCGACTTCTTGTCCTGCGCCAGCCCCGTGTCGCCGGTCTCGCCCGTCCCCGCGTAGAGCATCTTGTCCGGGCCGAAGGCGATCCGGCCGCCGTTGTGGATCAGACCCTTCGGGATGCCCCTGAACACCGTGTCGGGCGCGCCCAGTTGATCACCGGCCGGTCTCTTGTCGTCATAGCGCAGCCGGGCGATGCGGTTGTCCGACTCGGTCGTGAAGTACGCGTACACCATGCGGTCCGAGGCGAAGGAGGGCGACAGGGCCAGGCCCAGCAGCCCGCCCTCGCCCCCCGGGGCCACTCCGGACACCTTGCCGACCGCGGTCACCGCGCCCGTGGCCACATCGACCCGGCTGACGGTCCCCTTGTCCCGCGAGGCCACCAGGAGGTCCCCGTCGGGCAGCGGGGCCACGCCCCACGGGGACTCCAGATCCTTGGCGACCACGCCCGTCACCGTCACCCCGCCCTCGGCCGGCGGCCCGGAGGCCGACGGGGAGGCGGACGGCCCGTCCGAAGCCCCCGGCGTCGAGGGCGCGGAGGCCGCCGGGCCGGAGGAGGACGCGGCCGGTCCGGCCCCCGCGCCGCCCGGCGGCGAGCACCCCGCCGCCAGCAGCGCCCCGCATCCGGCCAGGGCGAACGCCGCCAGTACTCCGCTCGCCCGGGCGCGCGGGGCGACGTACGACATCGGTACCCGCCGCCCCCCTGACCGGTGCCGTCCCCACGCCTGAGCCTGCGCCCGTGCCCGCTCCGACGCCCGCTGCAGCTTCCGTCCGTATCGCATCGGCCCCGCTCCCCTCAGATCCTCCGATCGTGCCCTTCACATGTCTCAACAGCCACGGCCGTTCCCGAAGTTCCGCCACTCGTACACTCGATCGAGTGGTTGCGAGACCGGCCCGGGGCAGGCCAGAGACCGGCCCGGGCAGGCAAGAGACCGGCCCGGGGCCCGCCCGAGACCGACCCGAGGCGGGCCGGGGCGGACCGGACCGGGCCCACCGGCCGACCAGGACCCGCCCCGAGAACTCAGTCCCCGGCCCCCACCGGCTCCGGCAGCTCCGAGAGCTCCGCCAGGTCCGCGGCCGTCAGCCGGACCTCCGCCGCCCGCGCGTTCTCCGCCGCCCAGCGCGCCTGCCCGGCCCCCGGGACCGGAACCACCTGAGGACCCTGCGCCAGCACCCAGGCCAGCGCCGCCTGCGCCGCCGTGACCTCGGGCCCGTGCCGCCGCGCGACCCGCCGCAGCCCCGCCACCAGCACCTGGTTCGCCGCCATCGCGTACGCCGTGAACCGCGGGTGCCTCGCCCGCACGTCCCGCGGCTCGAACCCCTCGCCGGGCGTCAGCGTCCCGGTCAGGAACCCGCTCCCCAGCGGCATCGCCGCGAGGAACCCCACCCCGCGCGCCGCGCACCACGGCAGCAGCTGCCGGGCCGCCCGCGGGGACCACACCGACAGCTCCGCCTGCACCGCGCTCACCGGGAACACCTGCTGCGCCCGCTCCAGGTGCCGCACGGTCACCGCGTACGCCCGGTCCCCGCGCCGCCCCGCGCCCGGCCCGGTCCCGGCGCCCAGCGCGCAGAAGCCGAGCGCCCGCACCTTCCCCGCCGCCACCAGCTCCGCCATCGCGCCCCACGTCTCCTCGACCGGCACGTCCGGATCCACCCGGTGCAGCTGGTAGAGGTCTATGACGTCGGTGCGCAGCCGCCGCAGCGAGGCGTCGCACGCCCGTCGGAGGTATCCCGGCCGCCCGTCGGCCACCACGTGCTGCCCGTCCGCCCGCAGTCCCACCTTGGCGGACACGAAGGCCTCGTCCCGGCGCTGCGCCAGCACCCGCCCGAGCAGCAGTTCATTGGTGTAGGGGCCGTACAGGTCGGCGGTGTCCAGCAGGTTCGCGCCCAGGTCCAGTGCCGTGTGCACCGTGGCCAGCGAGTCCTCGCGGCTCCTGCGCGACGGCGCGTACGCCCCGCTCATGGGCATGCAACCGAGCCCTATGGCGCCCACCGACAGCGATCCCGATCCGATCGACCTGCGCTCCACCCCTGCGTCCCCCCTGGTCCTCGCGGTCCGGCAGTCAAACTAACGGCTCGGTCCCGATCCCCTGACATAGCCTCGTGATCATGACTGCAGAGACTCCGGACGTCTGGCTCCCGTTCCCCGCCGAGGAGATCGACGGCCTGCCCGCCTCCTTCCGCTACCGCCAGTGGGACGGCGAGGAGACCTTCCCGGCCGATCCGGCCGGCTGCGTCTTCTACGTCACCCCGTACATGAAGTCCCAGGCCGTCACCTTGCGCCCGCTGGCCGCGATGCCGGACCTGCGGGTCGTGCAGACCCTGACCGCCGGCATCGACCACGTCCTGGGCGGCCTCGCCGACCTGGCCCCCGGCGTACGGCTGTGCAACGCCCGGGGCGTCCACGAGGCGAGCACGGCGGAACTCGCGCTGGCCCTGACCCTGGCCTCCCTGCGCGGGATCCCCGGCATGGTGCGCGGCCAGGACCGCGAGGAGTGGCGTTCCGGGTTCTACGACGCCCTCGCGGACAAGTCCGTACTGATCATCGGCTACGGGGCGATCGGCGCGGCCATCGAGGACCGGCTCGCACCCTTCGAGTGCGAGCGCGTCGCGCGGGTCGCGCGGACGGCGCGCACCACGGCGCGCGGTCCGGTGCACGCCCTCGCCGAGCTGCCCCGACTCCTGCCCCTGGCCGACGTGGTGATCCTCTCCACGCCGCTCACCGACGAGACGCGGGGGCTCGTGGACGCCGGATTCCTCGCCCGCATGAAGGACGGCGCGCTGCTCGTGAACGTGGCGCGCGGTCCCGTCGTCGACACCGGCGCGCTCGTGCGGGAGTTGGAGTCGGACCGGCTGCGCGCCGCGCTGGACGTCACCGATCCGGAACCACTGCCTTCGGGCCATCCGCTCTGGCATGCTCCGGGTGTCCTGATCACGCCCCATGTGGGCGGCAGCAGCTCGGCGTTCGAGCCGCGGGCCAAGCGCCTGGTGGCCCGGCAGCTCCGTCGGTTCGCCGCCGGGGAGCCCGTGGAGAACACGGTGTTGATCACGAAGTGACGCCTGGCGGGCACGCTCCGCAGTCGCCCGGATGCGCTCGGTGGCCCAACTCCCCGCACGGTAACGGAGAGTAGAGAGACTATGTCCCTGAGTGACGAAAGTGGTGTATCGTCCGGACCAAGGGGCTGCGGCGCGCGTTCGTCTCGCGCTGGGGAGTGATCGGACACTTTGGGGGCGACGGGCGATGTACGGCCAATGGGTGAAAGATCCGACGCGGCGCAGGCGCCGCAGGCGACGATGGGGCACGCCGGAACCAGCCAGCGTGGGGGACCGGTGAGTGGCCCGGGGGCCGCGCTCCTGACCCGGCAGCCGCTCGCCGGCGGCAGCGGCAAGAACCTGGCGATGCAGCTCCTCCTCGCGGTGGTCAGCAGCGGGTACGCCGTGGGCGCCGCCCTCGGCTGGGGCTCCGAGGAACTCGCCGAGATCATGGGCGACTTCGGACTCAGCGCCGCCGGCCTCCTGGCCGCGGTCTCCTGCTTCACGTACGCGCGGGCCATCGACAGCCGGGAGCGGCCCGCCTGGCTGCTGTTCGCGTTCTCCTCCCTCATGGGCGGCTGCGGCAACGCCGTCTGGGGCTGGTACGAGGTGATCCTCGGCGAGAGCGTGCCGAAGCCCTCCATCGCCGACTTCGCCTTCCTCTGCTTCGCGCCGCCCGCCATCGTGGGCCTGCTCGTCCTCGCCAAACGCCCGGTCACCAGGGCCGGCTGGGTCTGCCTCGGACTCGACTCCTGGCTCATCGGCGGCTCCCTGCTCACCCTGTCCTGGAGCCTGGCCCTCGCGCACGCGGCGCGCACCGCGCAGTCGGGCGCCCCCGGGAGCGTCCCGCGCGCGGCCCTCTCCCTGGCCTACCCGCTCCTGGACATCGCGCTCGTCTCGATGGTCCTCGTCCTGCACTTCCGCCGCTCCGAGGCCAACCGCTCCGCCGTGAACACCGCCATCGCGGCCCTCGCGCTGACCGTCCTCAGCGACGCGCTGTTCACCTCGCCCCTGCTCAGCGCCGAGTACCAGTCCGGCCAGCTGCTCGACGCCGGCTGGTTCGCCGGCTCGCTGCTCCTGGCCTACGCCCCCTGGGGCGCCCGCCGCATCCACGGCGGCCTGCCGGCGCCCGACCCCGCGGCCCGTGCGCGCGCCGAGCGGCCGCACAGCCGCCCCATCACCGGCTCCCTGCCCGCCCTCACCCCGTACCTCGCGGCCGCCGTCTGCACGCTCGGCATCCTCTACAACGTGGTGGACGGCCGGAAGGTCGACCGGGTCGTCGTCTTCACCGGCTGCACCGTCGTGCTCGCGCTGGTGATCCGGCAGGGCATCATGCTCCTCGACAACATCGCGCTGACCCAGGAACTGGCCCAGAAGGAGAACCACTTCCGCTCCCTGGTCCAGGGCTCCAGTGACGTCATCATGATCGCCGCGCCCACCGGGACCCTGCGCTACGTCAGCCCCGCCGCCGCCGGGGTCTACGGCCGCGAGGCGGAGGAGCTGGTCGGCACCGAGCTGGCCACCCTCATCCACCCCGACGACCTGGGCCGCGTGGTCCACGAGGTACGCCGCTTCCTGGCCGCGCCGCCCACCGAGGAGCCGACCACCCGCATCGAGTGCCGGTTCGAGTCCGGCGACGGCGAATGGCTCAACGTGGAGTCCACCGTCAACCGCCACCAGGGCGGGCTCATCCTCAACAGCCGCGACGTCACCGAGCGGGTCCGCCTCCAGGCGCAGCTCCAGCACAGCGCCGAACACGACCCGCTCACCGACCTCCCCAACCGGGCCCTGTTCACCCGCCGCGTCCGCCAGGCCCTGACCGGCCGGCGGGCCGGGGACCACAGCACCGCCGTCCTCTTCATCGACCTCGACGGCTTCAAAGCGGTCAACGACACCATCGGCCACCAGGCGGGCGACGAACTGCTCATCGAGGCCGCCCGCCGGCTCCAGGACTCCGTCCGCGCCGGGGACACCGCGGCCCGTCTGGGCGGCGACGAGTTCGCCGCGCTGATCCTGGGCGACGGCAGCCGCGACCGCGGCGCCCGCGAGTACCAGGTCCACGAGATCGCCGACAGGCTCCGCACCACCCTCTCCCAGCCCTACCGGATCGCGGGCAGCGAGGTCCGGGTCGCCGCCAGCATCGGAGTGGCCTTCGCCGACCCCGGCATCACCCCTTCGGACCTCATGCGCAACGCGGATCTCGCGATGTACCGGGCCAAGGCGGGCGGCAAGGACCGCGTCGAGATGTACGCGCCGCAGATGCAGGCCGAGGTCGTCCGCAAGGCCGAGCTGGCGGGACGGCTGCGCACCGCCCTGCACGACGGCGAGTTCGCCCTGCTGCACCAGCCCGTGGTGTCGCTCGCCACCGGCGAGATCTCGGCGGTCGCGGCGCAGGCCCGGTGGCGTTCCGCCCAGGGGATCCTGTTCACGCCCGCCGAGTTCCTGCGGGTCGCCGAGCACAGCGACGGCGGCCACGCGGCCGTCCCGGACGCCTCGCGCACCGCCGAGCTGGGGCGCTGGTTGCTGGAGGAGGCCGTCGTGCAGGCCGCCGAACGGCACCGCGCGGGTCACGACGTACCCGTGGCCGTACGGATGACGGCGCAGCGGCTGCTGGACCGCTCGATGCCGCTGGGTTCCGTCGAGGCCCTGCTGACCCGCCACGGGCTGCCCTCGGGCGCGCTCGTCCTGGAGCTCGCCGTCTCCGACCCCAGGGTGCCCTTCGACGACCTGGAGCGGCGCCTGGCGGCCCTGCACCGGCTGGGGGTCCTGATCGCCCTGGACGGCTTCGGCAGCGGTTACGCGGCCATCAGCGCGCTGCGGCGGCTGCCGGTGGACATGCTCAAACTGGACCGCGGGCTGGTCGAAGGGGTCGTGGAGTCCCCCCGCCTGCACAAGATCACCGCTGGTTTGTTGCGGATCGCAAACGACCTCGGCATGCAGTCGGCGGCCGAGGGAGTGGACCTGCCCGAGCAGGTCCTGGCGCTGCGCGAGATGGGCTGCACGCACGGACAGGGATTGGCCTTCTCGGGACCCCTGGACGAGTACAGGCTGCGGCGCGCGCTCGTGCGCGGTACGTTCCCCGTACCGGGAGGTGCGGCGCAGCCCGCATGGGCCGGTGGCTCATCCGGGGGTTCCATGGTCATCCGTAGAGGCTCACATAATGAGACGCCCGTCCCACCCGCTTGACATCACCCTCCCGCCGGAGGGAGGGTCAATGTCATGCGCACCCGAATTCTCGTACTTGGAAAGCGCGTCGGCTGAAGCTGGGACCAGCATGTCCCCGCTCAACGCACCCGACGCGCTCCCCTCGCTTGCCTCCCGGCACGAGGGGTTTTTTGTTGCACTGGCAACGTCGCATCTCGTAAAACCCTCCTCGTAAAACCCTCAGCTTCGAGAAGAGAATGCCGATGACCGAGCAGGCCACCGGGGCCCACCATCCGCAGCCGCGGCCCCGTAACGGCGGACACCAGTCCGCCGCAGTTGAGCACGTCACGGGTGCGCAGTCCCTCATCCGCTCTCTCGAAGAGGTGGGGTGCGACACCGTCTTCGGCATCCCGGGCGGAGCCATCCTCCCCGCGTACGACCCGATGATGGACTCCAAGAAGGTCCGTCACATCCTGGTCCGCCACGAGCAGGGGGCCGGCCACGCCGCCACCGGCTACGCGCAGGCCACCGGCAAGGTCGGCGTCTGTATGGCCACCTCCGGACCGGGCGCCACCAACCTGGTCACCCCGATCGCCGACGCGCACATGGACTCCGTGCCGCTCGTCGCGATCACCGGCCAGGTCTCCTCCAAGGCGATCGGCACCGACGCCTTCCAGGAGGCGGACATCGTCGGCATCACGATGCCGATCACCAAGCACAACTTCCTGGTCACCAAGGCCGAGGACATCCCGCGGACGATCGCCGAGGCCTTCCACATCGCCTCGACCGGCCGCCCCGGACCGGTCCTGGTCGACATCGCCAAGGACGCCCTGCAGGCGAAGACCACCTTCTCGTGGCCGCCCACCCAGGACCTGCCGGGCTACCGTCCGGTCACCAAGCCGCACGCCAAGCAGATCCGCGAGGCCGCCAAGCTCATCTGCCAGGCCAAGCGCCCGGTCCTGTACGTCGGCGGCGGCATCATGAAGTCCGGCGCGACCGCCGAGCTGAAGGTCCTCGCCGAGCTGACCGGTGCCCCGGTCACCACCACCCTGATGGCGCTGGGCTCCTTCCCCGACAGCCACCCGCTGCACGTCGGCATGCCGGGCATGCACGGCGCGGTCACGGCCGTCACCGCCCTGCAGAAGTCGGACCTGCTGATCGCGCTGGGCACCCGCTTCGACGACCGCGTCACCGGCAAGCTGGACAGCTTCGCCCCGTTCGCCAAGATCATCCATGCGGACATCGACCCGGCCGAGATCGGCAAGAACCGCGCGGTGGACGTCCCGATCGTCGGTGACGCCCGCGAGGTCATCGCCGACCTGATCCAGGCGGTCCAGGCCGAGCACACCGAAGGCCACGCCGGCGACTACAGCGCCTGGTGGAAGGACCTCAGCCGCTGGCGCGAGACGTACCCGCTGGGCTACGAGAAGCCCTCCGAGGACGTGCTGTCGCCGCAGCAGGTCATCCAGCGCATCGGCCAGATGGCGCCCGAGCACACCATCTACGCGGCCGGCGTCGGTCAGCACCAGATGTGGGCCTCGCACTTCGTCAACTACGAGGAGCCCCGCACCTGGCTGAACTCCGGCGGCGCCGGAACCATGGGCTACGCGGTCCCCGCCGCGATGGGTGCCAAGGTCGGCATGCCGGACCGCACGGTCTGGGCGATCGACGGCGACGGCTGCTTCCAGATGACCAATCAGGAACTGGTCACCTGCGCGCTGAACAACATCCCGATCAAGGTCGCGATCATCAACAACGGTGCGCTGGGCATGGTCCGCCAGTGGCAGACCCTGTTCTACAACCAGCGGTACTCCAACACCGTGCTGCACGCGGACGAGACCGGCCACGACACCGTCGGCTCCCAGCTCGGCGAGTCCTCCGCCCCCCGCAAGGGCACCCGCGTCCCGGACTTCGTGAAGCTGTCCGAGGCCATGGGCTGCGTGGCGCTGCGCTGCGAGGACCCGGCCGATCTGGACCGGGTCATCGCCGAGGCCAACGCGATCAACGACCGTACGGTCGTCATCGACTTCATCGTCCACGAGGACGCCATGGTGTGGCCGATGGTCGCCGCGGGCACCTCGAACGACGAGGTCATGGCCGCCCGGGGCGTCCGTCCCGACTTCGGCGACAACGAAGACGACTGAGCCGAGAGAGCAGAAGAGAGAGAACGCCTCACATGTCCAAGCACACGCTCTCCGTCCTGGTCGAGAACACGCCCGGCATCCTCGCCCGGATCGCCGCGCTGTTCTCCCGTCGCGGGTTCAACATCGACTCGCTCGCGGTCGGTGTCACCGAGCACCCCGACATCTCGCGCATCACCATCGTCGTGAACGTCGAGGACCTCCCGCTCGAGCAGGTGACCAAGCAGCTCAACAAGCTGGTCAACGTGCTCAAGATCGTCGAACTCGAGCACCACAACGCCATCGAGCGCGAACTCGTTCTGGTGAAGGTCCGCGCCGACAACGAGACGCGCTCGCAGATCGTCGAGATCGTCCAGCTGTTCCGCGCCAAGACGGTCGACGTCTCCCCGGAGGCCGTCACCATCGAGGCCACCGGCGGTACCGACAAGCTGGGCGCGATGCTCAAGATGCTGGAGCCCTTCGGCATCAAGGAGCTCGTGCAGTCCGGCACGATCGCCATAGGGCGTGGCGGACGGTCCATCACGGACCGCAGCCTGCGCGCGCTCGACCGCAGCGCCTGAGCCCGTCCGGGCCGGTGACACCGGCCCGGACGGCGCCTCCCGTTCCTCGCTCGCTCGTATGGCGAGACCGAGAACCACGTATTCCGTTCCCCGCCGTACGGTGGGAGCAACACCCGCGCACCAAGGAGATATCCCAGTGGCCGAGCTGTTCTACGAGAACGACGCCGACCTGTCCATCATCCAGGGCCGCAAGGTCGCGGTCATCGGTTACGGCAGCCAGGGCCACGCCCACGCGCTGTCGCTCCGTGACTCCGGCGTCGACGTCGTCGTCGGCCTGCACGAAGGCTCCAAGTCCAAGGCCAAGGCCGAGGAGCAGGGCCTGAAGGTCCTGCCCGTCGCCGAGGCGGCCGCCTGGGCGAACGTCATCATGATCCTGACCCCGGACCCGCTCCAGGCCGAGATCTACGAGGCGTCCATCAAGCAGCACCTGGAAGAGGGCGACGCGCTCTTCTTCGGTCACGGCTTCAACGTCCGCTACGGCTTCATCAAGCCCCCGGCCAACGTGGACGTCGCCCTGGTCGCCCCGAAGGGCCCGGGCCACCTGGTCCGCCGCCAGTACGAGGAAGGCCGCGGCGTGCCCTGCATCGCCGCCGTCGAGCAGGACTTCTCCGGCTCCGCCTTCGCGCTCGCGCTCTCGTACGCGGCCGGCATCGGCGGCACCCGCGCCGGCGTCATCAAGACCACCTTCACCGAGGAGACCGAGACCGACCTGTTCGGTGAGCAGGCCGTCCTCTGCGGTGGCGCCTCCGCCCTGGTCAAGGCCGGTTTCGAGACCCTGACCGAGGCCGGCTACCAGCCGGAGATCGCGTACTTCGAGTGCCTGCACGAGCTGAAGCTCATCGTGGACCTCATGTACGAGGGCGGCCTGGAGAAGATGCGCTGGTCGGTCTCCGAGACCGCCGAGTGGGGCGACTACATCACCGGTCCCCGCATCATCACGGACGCCACCAAGGCCGAGATGAAGAAGGTCCTCGCGGAGATCCAGAGCGGCGAGTTCGCCAACACCTGGATGGCCGAGTACAAGGCCGGTCTGCCGAAGTACAACGAGTACAAGAGCGCCGACGAGGCGCACCTGCTGGAGACGACCGGCAAGAAGCTGCGCAAGCTGATGAGCTGGGTCGACAACGACGAGAGCTGATCCCGTGCGCGACGGGGCCGGGACGGCGAGTCCCGGCCCCGTCGCACATCGGTGACGCGTACGGAAAGCGGGCCTCGAAAGGCCCGCTTGTCCACCCCGGCCAATCACGGACGGGTGATCCTTCCGTGGAGGCGGAAATCCGCCCCGGATCCGCCACTACACTGCTGAACACAACGCGTCAGGCCCACAGTGTCGTGCGTCTTCCACGCGGCTACCCCCTCCACCGCCTGCGGCCGTCGGGACGGCCGTCCGCACTGGACTTGTGAGGACCCACGTGAGCTCGAAACCTGTCGTACTCATTGCCGAAGAGCTGTCGCCCGCCACGGTGGAGGCGCTCGGTCCGGACTTCGAGATCCGGCACTGCAACGGCGCGGACCGCGCCGAGCTGCTGCCCGCGATCGCCGACGTCGACGCCATCCTCGTGCGCTCCGCGACCAAGGTCGACGCCGAGGCCATCGCCGTGGCGAAGAAGCTGAGGGTCGTCGCCCGCGCCGGAGTCGGCCTGGACAACGTCGACGTCTCCGCCGCCACCAAGGCCGGCGTGATGGTCGTCAACGCCCCGACCTCCAACATCGTGACAGCCGCCGAGCTGGCCTGTGGCCTCCTCGTCGCCACCGCGCGCAACATTCCGCAGGCCAACACCGCGCTGAAGAACGGCGAGTGGAAGCGGAACAAGTACACGGGTGTCGAGCTCAGCGAGAAGACCCTCGGCGTCGTCGGCCTCGGCCGCATCGGCGTGCTGGTAGCCCAGCGCATGTCGGCCTTCGGCATGAAGATCGTCGCGTACGACCCCTACGTACAGCCCGCGCGCGCCGCCCAGATGGGCGTCAAGATGCTGACGCTGGACGAGCTCCTGGAGGTCGCCGACTTCATCACCGTGCACCTGCCCAAGACCCCCGAGACCCTCGGTCTCATCGGGGACGAGGCCCTGCACAAGGTGAAGCCGTCCGTCCGCATCGTCAACGCCGCCCGCGGCGGGATCGTGGACGAGGCCGCGCTGTACACGGCCATCAAGGAGGGTCGCGTCGCCGGCGCCGGTCTCGACGTGTACGCGAAGGAGCCCTGCACGGACTCCCCGCTGTTCGAGCTCGACCAGGTCGTCTGCACCCCGCACCTCGGCGCGTCCACGGACGAGGCCCAGGAGAAGGCCGGCGTCTCGGTCGCCAAGTCGGTGCGGCTCGCGCTCGCCGGCGAACTCGTGCCGGACGCGGTCAACGTCCAGGGCGGGGTCATCGCCGAGGACGTCCGTCCGGGCCTGCCGCTCGCCGAGAAGCTCGGCCGCATCTTCACCGCCCTCGCGGGCGAGGTCGCGGTCCGCCTCGACGTCGAGGTCTACGGCGAGATCACCCAGCACGACGTCAAGGTGCTCGAACTCTCCGCGCTCAAGGGTGTCTTCGAGGACGTCGTCGACGAGACGGTCTCCTACGTCAACGCCCCGCTCTTCGCGCAGGAGCGCGGCGTCGAGGTCCGCCTGACCACCTCCTCGGAGTCCCCGGACCACCGCAACGTGGTGACCGTGCGCGGCACCCTGTCGGACGGCTCGGAGGTCTCGGTCTCCGGCACGCTCGTCGGTCCGAAGCACCTTCTGAAGATCGTCGGCATCGGCGACTACGACGTGGACCTGGCGCTCGCCGACCACATGATCGTCCTGCGCTACGCCGACCGCCCCGGCGTGGTCGGCACCGTCGGCCGCATCCTCGGCGAGGCCGGCCTGAACATCGCGGGCATGCAGGTCGCCCGCGCCGAGGAGGGCGGCGAGGCGCTCGCGGTCCTCACGGTCGACGCCGAGGCCCCGGTGAACGTCCTCGCGGACATCGCCACCGAGATCGGCGCGGTCTCCGCCCGTACGGTCAGCCTCCGCTGACGTTTCGACAGCGGACGTAGGACATAGGACATAGGCGAAGGGCCCGGGGGAAACCCCGGGCCCTTTCGTGTTCCCCGCTGTCTCAGGCCGCGGCCCGGACCTCAAGACCGCGGATCTCCCTACGTCGCTCAGCGCGCGAGTGCTTCGCCGGCGGCCGAGGCCCCCTCCGCCGCGGCCGGGGCGGTGGCTCCGCGGTCCCGGAGCAGGGCCGCGGCGAGCAGCGCCGCCGCGAGCAGCAGGACCGTACCGCCCCAGGCCGCGTACCGCATCGCGTGGACGAAGGCCTCGCGGGCCAGGGCCAGGACCTGCGCGCCCGCTTCGCCGCCGAGCTGCCCGGCGGTGGCCACCGCCCCGCCGAGGGTCTCCCGTACGGCGGGCTCGCAGTCCGCGAGGTCGGAGCGGTAGACGGCGGTGCCGAGGCTGCCCAGGACGGCCATGCCGAGGGCGCCTCCGAACTCCTGGCCCGTCTCCAGCAGGGAGGCGGCGGAGCCGGCCTTCTCCGCGGGGGCGGCGCCCAGCGCCATGTCGGAGACCAGGGACATCACGGTGACGATGCCGCTGGCGAGGACGCCGGCGCCGGTCAGCAGCAGCCACAGCGAGTCCGTGCCCACCAGGCCGATCAGGGCGAAACCGGCGGCGGCGAGGAGGAAGCCGCCCGCGATGACGTAGGCCCGGTCGGTCTTGCGGGCGAGGGCCGCGCTGACGGGGGCGGCGGCGCCGATGACGACCGAGGGGGCCAGGCTCCAGAGGGCGGCCTCGAGGGTGTCCATGCCGAGCACCGACTGCAGGTACTGGGTGGTGAAGTACGCCGAGCCCATCATGGCGAAGGCGGCGATGGTGTTCAGGCCGATGCCGGCGCCGAACCCCCGGTCCCGGAAGAGGGTCCTGGAGACCATGGCGTCCTCACGGGTGCGCTGGCGGCGGACGAAGACGTACCCGAAGGCCAGGCCGACGGCGAGGCAGCCGGTGTAGAGCGGGGTGAAGCCCTCGGCGGCGATCTCCTTGAGGCCGTAGACCACCGGCAGGACGGCGGCCGCCGACAGCGGCACGCTGAGCAGGTCGAAGCGGCCGGGGGCAGGGTCCTTGAACTCGGGGACCAGTACGGGGACCAGGGCCAGCAGGAGCAGCATCGCGGGCACGTTGATCAGGAAGACGGAGCCCCACCAGAAGTGGTTCAGCATCACCCCGCTCATCACCGAGCCCAGCGCGATGCCGCCGGTCATGGCGCCGGACCAGATCGCGATGGCCTTGCCGCGCTGCTCGGCGTCCTGGAAGAGGTTGCGCACCAGGGCGAGCGTGGAGGGCATCAAGGTCGCGCCGCCGACGCCGAGCAGGACGCGGGCCGCGATGAGCATCTCGGCGCTGGAGGCGTAGGCGGCGGTGACGGAGGCGAGTCCGAAGGCGGTCGCGCCGATCAGCAGCAGCTTGCGGCGGCCGATCCGGTCACCGAGCGAGCCCATCGTGATCAGCAGGCCGGCGAGGGCGAAGGCGTAGCTGTCGAAGATCCAGAGCTGCTGGGTGGCGGTCGGGTCGAGCTCCCGGGTGATGGCCGGGATGGCGAAGTAGAGGACGGAGACGTCCATCGAGACCAGGAGCAGGGGGAGCAGGAGGACGGTGAAGGCGATCCATTCCCGGCGACCGGCGAGACGTGCTGCGGGGTTCGTCATGAGCAGCAATGTACAAGCGTCATAAACATGTGTCTAGAACGAATGTATAGGACACTTGTGTGGGACGTTTGTCTTGCGTGGGTGCCTTGGCTACCGTGACGGCATGGGACATCGCGAAGACTTGCTTGAAGGCGCCAAGAAGTGCCTGGTCGAGAAGGGTTTCGTGCGCACGACGGCACGCGACATCGTCAAGGCCTCCGGCGCGAACCTGGCCTCGATCGGCTACCACTACGGCTCCAAGGAAGCGCTTCTGACGCAGGCGTTCATCGCCGTGGTCGAGGAGTGGGGCGACAAGTTCACCGCGGGAGTGTCGGGGGAGGGCGGCTCGCTGGAGCGCTTCCGCTCGGTGTGGGACGGGGTGCTCGCCGGTCACGAGGAGTCGGGACCGGTCTGGGCGGCCAGCATGGAGATCGCGCTGACCCGGGAGGGGCTGCCGGAACTGCGCGCGATGCTCGCGGCCTCGCAGGGGGAGGGGCGCAAGGGGCTGATCTCGATGTTCACGGGCGTGCCGGAGGAGGAGATCGGTGAGGAGGACCAGCGCACGACCGGTGCGTTCTACCAGGCCCTGCTGAACGGCTTCATGCTCCAGTGGCTCTTCGATCCCGCGTCGGCCGCGACGCCGGCGGAGCTGACCGAGGGCATGCGGCGGGCGGTGGAGCTGATGACGAGGACCGCCTCCGCCGAGGCCGCGGCCGCGGCCGGTGGCGCCGAGGAAGGCTGAGCGGAGCCTGACCCGCTCGCTCTGCCCGGCCGTCTCCCCCTACTCGGCCGGTGCCGCGCGCCGGTCCCGGCCGTGCAGGCGGGCCGCCTTGAGGGACATGTGGAGGAGCAGCCGGTCCTCGCCCTCGTCCAGGTCGAGGCCGGTCAGCTGCTCCACCCGGGCGAGGCGGTAGTACAGGGTCTGGCGGTGGATCCCCAGGGCCGCCGCCGCGCGGCCCGCCTGGCCGGCGCAGTCCAGGAACACCTCGGCGGTACGGGCCAGTTCGGAGTGGGCCGGGCCGAGCAGGGCGCGGGCCGCCGGATCGTCGACGGCCTCCTCGGCCACGAACGCCAGCATCCGGTACGGCCCGATGGCGGACCACTGCGCGACCGGCCCCAGTTGCGGCCGCGCGCCCGCGGCCCGCGCCGCGGCGACGGCCTGCTGCCAGGCGGCGGGCAGCCC